>CAZDIU010000001.1:0-96104 GCA_964505535.1 uncultured Desulfobacterales bacterium
ATATGGGAGGCTGCCAGTTCTGCTTTTATCACTTCCAGCGTTTTCCCGGTGAGTTCCGCCAGAGCTTCTGCTGCCATATTGTCGTTAATGGCCTTGTCAAGCAGATGCCCAGCCGGAGGAGGCCCGAACCCTCTTTCTTCCGGCCCCGGATGTCCGCCGCGTCCCTGTCCCGCATAAGTCACAGCGCAGAGGCTCAGCACAAGCAGCGCTGCAACAGTGAAAATTCCTGTTTTTTTTCCACCGATGATGTTTTTCATGGTCATCTCCTTTTTTGATGAATGTTTTTGAAACCTGCGGCTTCGTGAAAAAATACGGAAAACCGGGTGCAAAAACTGTTTTCCGCAAAATCTGAGGGGAATATAGCAGATGAATATGGAGAAATTTCGGAGGAAATGTGGAGATTTTATGGAGTTTCAGGCTGTGGGAAATTTTTGCCGTGTTTATTTTTTTTCTCCAGAAAAGATTGGGAATTACGCAGTTGCATTTTCAAGTGTCTGATTTTTAAAAACCGGTTTTTTCCTGTGCAACATCCGCTTCCATAAAAATCAGCAGGTTAAAAATTCAACTGCGTAACTCCTGAAATTTGTTAAGTTTGATGAATCCGCAGAAAGTCTGTTTTTAAATTTTGCCTCATTCCGGCAAAAACCGGGATCATGGAATTTCCTGGTTTTTACGAGAGCATCAGATTTCCCGCACTGAACTGACAAGGATTTTTCAGCATGTAAAACATTTTGACTTGACAGATTCCCCTGCCTGTTCCTATTCTCTGCACATTGCACTGACTCCGCAGGGGCTGAGATCATGAGGAGAAATCGTCTGCGTTTGTGCAGCACCGGAAAAACGGGAAAATCTTTGACTGCGCGCAGATGACTGATGTCAGAAAAAAGGCCGTTCACAGTTTACAGTCAATGCCGTTTCCGTAAGGGTGAAGGACTTCCAAACGGAAAGTTCGGGACGTGAAACAGTTCAGAAACACTGCCAGACTTTCAGTTCGGCATGCCATAATTTTCTTAAGGAAACAGCATTGGGTTTACAATCATAAAAACGGAGGTCTGAAATGAGACAGCATCTTTTTTTCTTCCTTGCGATCACACTGATTTTTTTTCATTCAGCAGCAGTTGAGCCGGTATCTGCCGCGGATATACGCGAATCTGCGGTTTCCGGCCGGTTTTACCCCTCTGATCCGGAGAAACTGTGGAGAGCGGTCCGGCATTTTCTGGATGCGGCTGTCCCGGCAAAAGGGGTGCGTCCCATTGCCATTGCCGCGCCCCATGCCGGGTATATCTATTCGGGCCAAATCTGCGCGGATGCATTTGCACAGGCCGCAGGCCATGCGTATGACCTGATTGTCCTGCTGGGAACCAATCATTCTGCACCCGGATTTCAGGGCATCTCTGTTTATCCCAAAGGAGGATACCGGACCCCGCTGGGGGTGGCGGAGATTGACGAAAAAGCTGCTGCCGAACTTATGGCCGGAGGACAGGAGATTTCCTTTCACAGATCTGCACATGAAAAAGAGCATTCTGTGGAGGTGATGATTCCCTTTGTGCAGACCCTTTTCCCTGGAGTGAAAATTCTTCCGGCCATTGTGGCAGCAGAGGATCCGGAAATTTGTGCGCGTTTTGGCAGAAAACTCGCGGAAGTGATCCGCAGCCGCAGAGCGCTGATAGTATCCAGCACGGATCTTTCCCACTATCCTGCATATGAGGATGCGGTTTCCACAGACCGGAATACCCTGGAAGCCATGATTTCCCTTGATCCTGATCGTTTGAATGCGGTTGTCCGGAAACAGGAAAGAAAAGGGATTAACAATCTTTCCACCTGCGCGTGCGGTCAGGCTCCGGTCATGGCCGTCATGTCCGCAGCCAGGGCATTGGGTGCCAATTGCGGACGGATTATCAGCTATGCCAATTCCGGTGATGCATCAGTGGGAAATCGGGATCGGGTGGTGGGATACGGAGCTGTGATGTTCACCGGTTCGGAAGACTGCACCGACAGAATACCGGAACCGTTTGTTCCGGAATCCGACAGCCCGGCCTCTTTGAATGATTCCCAGAAAAAATCTCTGCTGGCCTTTGCCCGGAACACCATCGCACAGTATCTGGATTCGGAAACTGTGCCTTTGGCGCGGGGATTTGACACAGAACTGCGGTATAAGCAGGGCGCGTTTGTCACCCTGAAAAAACAGGGGGATCTGCGGGGCTGCATCGGCCATATGGCCGTAGACCGTCCCCTTTGTCAGGTGGTGGGGGAAATGGCCCTGAGCGCGGCTTTTCAGGACAGCCGGTTCAGACCTCTTGCAGCCTCGGAACTGCCCCAGTGTGAAATTGAAATATCGGTGCTGACGCCTTTCCGGGAAGTGTCCGGGCCTGATCAGATTCTGGTGGGCAGAGACGGCGTTCTGATCCGCAAACAGGGAAGATCCGCTGTGTTTCTGCCCCAGGTGGCTCCGGAGCAGGGATGGAACAGGGAGGAAATGCTGGCCCATCTCTGCAAGAAGGCCGGACTGGCATCAGACGCATGGAAGGAGGACACCCGTTTCTTCACCTTTCAGGCAAATGTGTTCAGCGAGCATGAGTTCAAATAATGACGATATTCCCCTCTTGAGAAGGGGGAGGGCTGTGCCATTGCATTGTCAGAAGAGAAAAATCCTGCTGATAACAGCAGAAAATTCATACAAATTCTAAGGAGCAGAAAATATCATGGAAGAACGAATCCGGTTTTATTCCGGGCCCTTCCGTCTGGAAGGACTTTTGGATCGCAGCGGAGGAGACAGAGGTGTCATCATTACGCATCCCCATCCTCTGTACGGCGGCGACATGGACAATTTTGTGGTAAAAACCATTCTGGAAGGCTATCGGAAAAAGGGATATACCACCCTGCGATTCAATTTCAGGGGTGTGGAGGGCAGTGAAGGTTCTCATGAAGAGGATGGCATGGGAGAAGTGGAGGATGTGAAATCAGCCATTGCTTATCTGTATGCACAGGGAGTGAAAGAGGTGGAACTGGCCGGATATTCTTTCGGGGCCTGGGTCAATGCCCATATTGACTGCAAAGCGGAAAAAATTCACCGTATGCTCATGGTTTCTCCGCCTGTGGATTTGCTGAGTTTTGAAAATGTGCAGACAATTGCCTGTCCCTGTCTGGCGGTCTGCGGAGACCGGGATGAATTCGCATCAGTGGAAAATGTCCGCAACACGCTCAGCCGCTGCAATCCGGATGCGGTTCTGAAAATCATCCCGAACAGCAATCATTTTTACAGTATCACAATGAAGAATCTGGAAGATTTTCTCAGGGAACATCTGGAACAGTGCAGACCTGTTTCCGTTCCGGAAAAAGCAGTTTTGCAGGCAGCGATTGATCTCAAACGGTTTTTCCGTGCGTGCAGTCCGGCCTGTCCTCTGGATATTTCCAAACCGGAAGATCGGAAATATTATATTGACTTCTCCCCTGTGCGTTCCGGCAGTCTGATCCGTGAACTCAAACGCACGATAACACTTTCAGACAAACCCGGTTTCCAGCTTTTCACGGGTCATGCAGGCTGCGGCAAATCCACAGAACTGCTGCGTCTGAAAAAAGAACTGGAGGACAGCGGTTATCATGTGGTTTATGTTGCATCCGGCCAGGCTCCGGACATGAACAGCATCACTGATCTGCTGTGCACTGCTGCACGAAAGGTGAGCGAAAGTCTGAGTGAAAAAGGGATCGTTCTTACTGCACAACTGTCTGATCCGGGTGCAGAAGCAGGTAAGCCGGAAGCCGGAACCGGAAAACTTTCTGAGCGCATCAGCAAAGAAATCTTTGCCACAGCAGACCAGAATCTGAAAGAAAAGGGAAAGGCCGGGCTGGTGGTGATTGCGGATGCTCCGGAGCTTTGTCTGAAAAACGGGCAGAGTGCAGTGGAGGCATTCAAAAATCTGGCCTGCCACAGCATTTTCACTGTTCCCCTCAGCCTGATTTATTCCAGTGAACCGGAAAACCTGAATCAGGTTTTCGGCCTCAGACCCAAAGTGCTGGCAATGGTCCCGGTTCAGTCCAGAAATGGTGAACCCTGTGAAAAAGAAATGGATCTGCTCAAACAGATGATCATGGCAAGAGCTTTTCCGGATGCGGATGAGACGGAACGCATGAAACAGGTTCAGGCTGTATTTGAAAAACCGGAATTGCCGGAAACCCTCTGCCGCATGAGCGGGGGCAGTTTTTCCAATCTCATGCGTCTGCTTTTCAACTGTCTGCAAAAAAATGATCCGCCTTTTTCCCAGGAGATTGTCGAAGAAGTGCTGCGGGAAGAGCGGGATGAACTGATGCGAAAAATGGAACCCCATGAAAAAGACCTGCTGCGGAAAGTGATGGAAAATCAGGCCGCGGCAGGAGAGAGAGAACGTGAATCTCTGCTGCGCAGTCACTTTATTTTTGAATATCAGGACAAAGACGGGGTATGGTTCAGCGTGAATCCCCTGCTGAATTTCTCATGATACAATAAAAGAAGTGCCAAACTGATCGTTTGGCACTTCATGCGGAATTTTTTCTGTGTTCCAAACATATTAATGCCCATCCTCTTCCGGAATTATTTCCCCAGTAAGCTGTCTGTATTTTTTAAGTGTCCGAAAATCTCCTCCGTCCCCCTTTAAAAAAGAGGCAGATGGAGTGTCCGCCCCCCTTAAGTCAATGGTATTGAGGCAGAGCGTGGGAACAGGAAAACAGAAGTTCTTATTTTTCTGTGCAGGAGTATAGAATATTTCCTTTGTATCATTATGATTTTTTTTGCAGAGAGGTCATTCAGAAAGAAAACAGATAATTTTCTGACATGCCTGCAAATCTCCATAAAATTTTTCTTGACTTTTTGTTCGTGCATAGTTATTCGATAAGGCTTTTTTAAAATTATTCTCAAACCAAAACACAGGGGGAAACATGAGCGTAAAGGTCATTATCAGTGATATTCTGAAAAAACGGCATGACAGGGTGACAGCGTTGGAAGTGTTGCGCCGGGATCTGGGCGGACTGGAAACCGCAGTTGAAAATCTCCTCAGTATTGCGGGGGGGGGGGGCAGGTTCCCGATGATTTTGCCTCAGTCACTTCATCCGTATCCAATGATCTGAACGGGGTTCAGGAAGAAATTTCCCAACTCAAAACCTCGCTTTCCAATCTGATCCGCCGGTTTAAACGGGAAACCGTGAACATCGGTGTTGCCGGAGCCGCCCGCCAAGGAAAAAGCACGCTTCTCCAGCGTATTTCCGGCCTGAAAGACACAGAAATCCCCACCTCAGACGAACTTCCCTGCACCGGAGCCAAAAGCCGCATTTTCCATTCCGAAGGCCAGCCCCATGCCAAGATTGACTTTTACACGGAAAACGAATTTCTCAAAGAAATCATCCACACCTATTTTGATAAGCTGCATCTGCCCAAACCATCCTCTCTTGACAGTTTCTCCAAACCGCTTCCTCCGCCCAATGACAAAGACAGTGCAGACAGGAACCTGTACAACGCAATTTATGATCGCCTGAAAAAGATTCACAGCGCATTTCCCTCTTTCCGGGAATATCTGTCAAAACCTGCGGAAGTGCTGGAACTGAAAGATATTCCGGAATACGTGACCCAAAGTGAGGGCAGAACCAAATATCTTGCAGTCAAAACCGCCAATATTTTCACCAAATTTCCCCAGCAGGATGTCACCGGTCTGTGCCTGGTGGATTTGCCGGGACTGGAAGCCGCGCAGGGACATGAGAAAAAACTGGTGGATTCCCTTGAGCATGAAGTGGATGCCGTGATTCTGGTGAAAAAACCCAGCCCTGAAGGAACCCAGTATGATTCGGATGATTACAGGGTGATTGATCTCATTGATCATGCAGTACGCGAAGTGGAACTCGCGGACTGGCTGTTCCTTGTTCTCAATCTGCTGGATAACGGTTCCAATGAAAAACAGGTGCAACTGCTGAAAAATGATCCGCCCAAAACCTTGAGCCGCTTCAATATCCTGACCGGAAACTGCAAAGATCCCCGGCAGGTGGAAAAGCAGGTTTTCTCCCCGGTTCTGACCCATCTGGAGAAGAATCTGGAAAAGATTGACCGGAAATTTGTCAAAGCCCTGTCTGAAAAAATGAAAGGGATTTCAGACAGAATCAGCAAAACGGTGGAAGATTCCAAAGGAAAGCTGACGCCCCAGCAGGAAGACCGGAAAATCCATAGGGAATCTGATCGTCTGGTTCATAATTTCATTGAAAACATGAAAGGCAAAATGTCAAAACTCAGAAACAGAACATTCAACACCCTTCCGGAAATGAACAGTGAATTCAAATCCAGAATAGAAAGTATCTGTGAACTCGCAAAAGACAATTCGCTGATTCCGTCTGTGCAGAAACTTGAAGATAGATACGATGAAACCGGCGGATGGCCCAAAGCGGTTCAGGAGGAACTGCATTATATCCGTTCCGCTCTCAGCAAGTTCCTTGCGGATAAGATAGACGAATATCTTTCCGAACAGGTTCATACGGCACTCCGAAACGTTCTGGACGGCATTTTCAAAGATTCGGTTCATTCGCTTCTGACATCAGTTACAGATAATACCGACCCCTTTGATATGATCAGAGAAATACAGAAACTCTTTGATCGCAAAGATCAGCCCATGCTGTACGACGCATTTAACTATATCACAGGATTCAATTTTTCCTACCACAATCATTTTCACCACAGGGTAAGGGGTGAAATGAAACGTTTTGATACAAGAGAAGGTTTTGACTTTGCCAAAAATATCATTCCGGAAGAAACCGGCAGCAAATCCGCTGAGGAAGTTGCAGGAGAAATTGAAAGAGGTTTGCAGGTCAGTTACAGGGAAACCATTTATGACATCAGCAAAAAACTTGGTGAGGAAATGCAGACTGATCCCGGATATGCAATTTACTCACTGGTGGAGGAAATCGAAGATCGGCTGGTACGGCAGAAAGACATTGAATTTGAATGGCGGGATTTTCTGTATCAGGTGAGAGGCCGGATGTGGCCTGAAATTTTCAGCAAATTTGACCAGTATGCCGCATTCTGCCGGGACTGGCAGGGTTCGGCTGATGAAGTGCTGAAAAATATTCAAAAGGTCAAAAGCGAATTTGCCAAGATAGCGGGGTAAGGTTTGTCTGAACAGTGATATTCCCTTGTTCCCACGCTCCGCGTCAATGCCATTAGGTTAAGAAAAGCCCTGAAAGGGCGGATTGATACAGCCCAGGCCAGCGGCCTGGGAATACAGGATAAAAAAATGTGCCAAGCCCTGAAAGGGCGGATTATATAACGGTAACATTCCGGAATCATTTTTTAATGCGCCCTTTCAGGGCTTGAATTATATTTTATTCAATTTTCCCAGGGCTTTGCCCTGGGCTTTACCAATCCGCCCTTTCAGGGCTTTCCGTAACCATGCCTTCTGCTTAACTTAATGGCATTGATACAGAGCGTGGGAACAAGGACTCATGGAAATCACTGAAATCATACAAATAACAGTTCAGACAGCAGAGGAGAACACATGGAATTACTTGGAATTATTATTGCAATTGCTGTTTTTGCTTTCATAAGCTGGCGGGCAACAGTGGCTGTTGCGGTCGGATTGGGATCTGGATTTTTGATCCTTGTAGTAGTCATTGCTCTGTTCGCTGCAATTTTTGGAGACAATGAAGCAGCCATTGGGATAGGCAGCCTGATTGCCTTTTTTACAGGATTGGCAGTTACTTTCAAAATTGGAAACAAGGTATGGAAGGCTTTAAAAAAACCGGATGGAACCACAAAAACACCGGATCAGACGTTACAGCCGCCTGCCCCGCAGCCTGTTCCGCCCCGCAAACCGGAGAAAGCAGACAAATCCGATAAAACCGTCATCATGCTCATGGGTCAGGAAGCTGTTGGCAAAACCACTCTCCTTTCCCTGATGTACAAGGAATTTTCCCGCAACAGCCGGTTTCAGCAGTTTGTGGCACATGATGACACGGGCATTGCTTTGGAAGAGGCTTATCAGAAACTCTGCACCATCATTGAACAGCCCAATTTCACCCGTCCGCCCCGGCTTCTGTCCGGTACTGCGGGAGTTGTGGAATACAATTTTGACATTGACAGCCGCAGATTTACTGTATGCGACACGGCAGGCGGTCTGGTAATGAAGGCTGAAGGCAAAGATTTTGAGGATTTCAAGGCAGCTTTGTCCAAAGCCGCTGTGATTATCAATTTAATTGACGGTGCTGCCATGATCGAGGGAAGCGAATTTCTTGCGGATCGGGTCAATTCTCCCATGCGGATCAGGGATCTGCTCAGCCGTTACAAAGGCAGCAGCCGATGTCTGGTTCTGTTTGTCATCACCAAATGCGAGGCATGGATCAAAGACGAAACCGGCATTGAAAAACTGCGCAACGCATTTGAAGATCGGCACAAAGCGGTTCTCAACTGGGTGACAGCACAGAATCCCAACTGCGTTGCCATGTTTGTTCCGGTGAAAACATTGGGATGTGTGGAATTTTCCTACAAAGAGGGCAAAGGAGAGACAGAAACCCTTGTGTTTCATAAAAAAACCAACCTGAATTTTTCTCAGGAACATGTGGACAAACCCATGATGTATGCAGTGCGCTACTGCCTGAACCGGAGCCTTCTGCCCATAGAAAAGCATTTCACTTTTTACGGCAATATGTCTTCCCTGATTCAATACTGACCTGCTCCCCCCTTTTTAAAGGGGGGCAGGGGGGATTTTTTTTCAACTGTCCGAAAATCCCCTTTAATCCCCCTTTAAAAAAGGGGGAGATCAAGAGATTATGCTGAACTCACGTTACCAATGAAAAATGACGCAAATATCAAACGAGGTGACTGTATGTCCGAATTTACGGTTATGATGATAGGTCCCGAAGCGGTCGGCAAAACCACACTGCTTGCCACCATGTACAAAGAACTCAACAAAATGAGAAGCTATGCCCGGTTCAATTTTTATGCCGAAAATGATACAGGCATCAATCTGGACAGTGCGTATCAGAAACTCAGCCGGATTATTGAACAGCCCACCTTCACCAGCATCAGACCGCTGTTGGAAGGAACAAGGGGAATTATTAATCACCGCTTTGAAATTGCCTTCAAGGACAAAAATGAACTGGATCTGGTGTTCTGCGATATAGCCGGAGGTCTGATCAATGTATCGGCAAGTGATCAGGATTTCAGGACATTTCAGCAACTGCTCAGCCGGGCAAGTGTGATTATCAATGTGATTGACGGCGCGGTGCTGATGGAAGGCAGTGACATTTTTTCTGACAAAATCAACAAACCTTCCCGCATCCGGGATCTGCTGCGCCCTGCACTCAGTGACAAACAGTCGCATCTCATTCTCTTTGTCATTACCAAATGCGAGGCATGGCTCAACAATGCCGAGGGACGGGCCAGACTGCTGAAAAAATTTGATGAACGCTTTAAGGAAGTGATCAATCTGATTGAGGAACGGAGCAATGCGGTCGGCGTGGTCATACCGGTCAAGACTTTGGGATGTGTGGAATTTTCCCGCATGGAGAAGGACGGCGAAGAGGAAAAAGCCGTGTTTGTGCGCAGAGCCAACAAAAAATTTGAACCGGAATTCACGGATCAGCCGCTGCGGTATGCCCTTTCCTTTGTCCTTGCAGAACGGGACAAGAACCGGGGCTGGTGGGAAAAGCTGTTCCGTGCATGGGATCCCTCGTTCAAGGAATCCCTGATTCAGTTTGTCAAGGAACGGGATACTTCGTTCAAAACCTATGGCAATATTCAACTCACCAGGATTTGCTGACAATGAACACACAGATTGTGTCAAAACGGGCAGCGGTTCATACCCGTGACATTGCGCGGGGCATGGATTACGGATGGCATGTGAAAAAAGGCGATTTGTGGCTGTATCAGCGCACAGAGGACATCTACCGTGCGGTTCTGCGCGATACCAGCGGAGACACACGGAAATTTGCCCTGCTGATGGCAGAAAAACGGGCAGGGCTGCTGCTGTGCGATATGGCATCAGAGCGCATTGATCACGGCAACCGGATTATTTATGACACCCTTTACACAGAAGTTGACGGTACGGAACAAACCGATCTGCTGGAATACGGAGCCTGCCTGCTCACCTGCCCGGATGAGGAGTACAAAGCGGTTGAAAAGCAGGCTGTGGCATATGCGGAACAGCTCTACGGAAACAGGGAACAGCCGGAAACCGAAGAAATTCCCTGTTCCTTTTCCCTTTGTCAGAGCAAAGAGGAGCCTGCAAAATTTTCGGGTAAACGGGCAATGCAGTACAAAGGTGATATAAAATTTCCTGATGATGCCAATGTGCGGAAGTGCGCGCAGTATCTGCGATGGCTGGCAAAAGAGCATAAGCGTTTTTTCAAAAACGGAAACAGCTTTGTTTTTGTTTCCACCGGCAGAGTGGGAAGGGAAAAATGCAGACAGCTTGCGGATTTGCATGACACCTGCCTGATTCTCACCATGACTTCTGAAATTGACAGGGAACTGCGTCTGGAGGAACATCCTGTAATCCGCATTTTAAAAAAAAATATTATTTCAGAGATATTGCCCGTAAGATGATTGGTATCCTGAAAAAAAGGGAGTAACTCCGGGGGTACAGTGTTTGAACAGGATTATACACGATTATACAGGATGGACAGGATAAAAACACACATTGAAATCCTGCAAATCCTGTATAATCGTGTTCAGACAATGTGAACAGGATTATGCACGATTATGCACGATTATACAGGATGGACAGGATAAAAACACACATTGAAATCCTGCAAATCCTGTATAATCGTGTTCAAAATCACAGTTCAGACAGAAAGGGAAAGGAATATTTACAACTGATCCGGATTTATCCCCATTTCCCGGAGCTTTGCCGCCAGTCTTTCGGCCCGTTTGTCTGCTGCTTCGGCCCGCTTGTCAGCCTGTCTGGCCCGCCTGTCTGCTGCTTCGGCCCGCTTATCCGCAGATTCAGCCCTCTGTTTCTCTGCTTCAGCCCTTTTGTCTGCTGCTTCAAGCGTTTCAAACTCTTTTCCATCCGGATCAAAGATATGCAAATCATCCTCTTTCAGATCAAAGCGGATTTTCAGCAAAGGACTGATCCATGTCCGCATTTTTTCATCTTCCACCGCCTGAAACCGTTTTCCCGACCGTATCCATCCTGTCAGCCTGTTCCGGTCAGGATCATAGACATAATACTCCTGCACACCGTATCTCTGGTAAAACAGACGTTTTTTCTCCATTTCCGTTTTCCGGTTCCCCGGAGAAAGAATTTCAAAAACCACCTGCGGAGCTATATTGTTTTCATCCCATGTGCGGTAGGAACCCCTGTCTCCTTTGGGTCTGCCGAAAGCCACCATGGCATCCGGAGCAGTCCGGATTCTGTTGTTTCCCTCCACCGGATACCACAGCAGATCACCGGCAACAAAGACATCCGGACGATCCGCAAACATCCGCTCCAGATTTTCCTTGATCTTCACAATCCATCTGAACTGTTTTGTATTGTCCGCCATGGGTTTTCCGTCACTTTCGGGATAAATGATTTTCCTTTTTTTTCTCTGCCTTTTTGGACGCGGAGAAAAACCGGAACCGGGCCGACTTTCAGACTCTCCTTCCCTTGCCTTCAGTTCTTTCATAAGCACCTCATATGCGGAGTTTCAGTTCCTCTGGCTGCAAATACGGTCTCCTCTTCATTCATCATTGCACAGTAAGGGACTGTATGACAATAACCTGTTAACAAACCCTGAGGGTTTTGAAAACCCTCAGGGTTTCCGGGCAGGAAAACTGTACGGGTTATTTTTTTACAAACCCTAAGCAGACCGTTGAACTTTTTACTGATGATCCATTGTGAATGCCCTTCAGAAAACGGGCAGGCATGGAGACCTGCCCCTGCAGAAAATTTCTGTCAGTATAAAAAATCCCGCTGCCAAACGGCCTTTCAGCAATTTCTTTTTCAATCTTCTTCCTGCATATCCGATTTTTTATCATTATATCATATCTCATTTTATTTTTGCAATAAAGTCTTTCCGTGAAAGGGAACAGGAATTTTTCTGACAGGCATATTGACGAAAAGAAAAGAAGGTGCTAAACAGAGGCAAAAATCAGATAAATGTGTTAGGGGTGCCCTTCGGGGCTGAGATCATACCCTTCAACTTGAACTGGATCATACCAGCGTAAGGAAACACTGCCAAAAGTGAGGAATATTCACCAGACAGGCACAGTCTTTACGGCTGTGCCTGTTTTTTTTGCGCAAAAGAGGTTTTGCAGAAAGGAAAAGAAAGAAATGGAATTAAACGAAGTCATTATCACGAAAGCCATTATTGACCGTTATTATGAAAAACTCTCGGCAAATCTGGAAACAGATGTTGCCATTGTGGGCGGAGGCCCGTCCGGGCTGGTGGCCGGTTATTTTCTGGCCAAGGGCGGGAAAAAGGTGGTCATGTATGAGCGGAAACTGAGCATTGGCGGCGGCATGTGGGGCGGCGGCATGATGTTCAATGAAATTGTGGTTCAGCAGGCAGCCGTGCATATTCTGGAAGAATTCGGCATCCGCTTCCGGGAATATAAGAAAGGGTATTTCACATCAGATTCCGTGGAGGCCATCTCCACCCTCATTTCCAAAGCCGTGCAGGCTGGTCTGACCATTTTCAACTGCATGAGTGTGGAAGATGTGATTATGCGGGAAAACAGAGTGACGGGTTTGGTTCTCAACTGGTCTCCTGTGGAAATGGCGGGACTGCATATTGATCCGCTGGCCGTGCGTGCGGATACCGTGATTGATGCCACAGGTCATGCAGTCGAAGTGGTGGAAGTGGTTCGCCGCAAAGTGCCGGGCAAACTGCTTACCTCCACTGGGGAAATTGAAGGGGAGAAATCCATGTGGGCGGAAAAGGCCGAAACCCTGACCCTGAAAAACACCCGTGAAGTCTTTCCCGGTCTTTATGTGGCGGGCATGGCGGCCAACGCCACCTTTGGCGGCCCCCGCATGGGCCCCATTTTCGGAGGAATGCTGCTTTCCGGTGAAAAAGTCGCAAATGAACTTCTGAGACAGTGAACAGTTGTCAGTAAACGGTTATCAGTTATCAATTAATTATTTCATTTGATAACTGATAACTGATAATTGACAACTGGCAACTGAACATTGGTAACTGATAACTGAACACTGATAACTGGTAACTGAAATGACAACACTGATTGATGAACTGAAACAGGGAATTGTCCCCTCTTTTATTCGCAGAATTGCGGATGAGGAGGGGCTGACCCCGGAAAATATGGTAAAGGATATTCTGGCTGGTTATACGGTCATATGCCGGAATAACAGGCATTGCTTTGATCCCATTGCCATTGGCAGGGGAACACGGATAAAAATCAACGCGAATATCGGAACCTCCCCTGCCCAGTGTGATTTTGACAAGGAAATCCAGAAAGTCCGGCTTGCCATTGATGCAGGCGCGGATACGGTCATGGATTTGTCCATTGCCGGAAATATTGCACAGTTCCGGCGCAGAATCCTGCAGGAATGCAATGTCACACTGGGAACCGTGCCTGTATACGAAGCCATGACCGGGCCTGAGCATCCCGAAGATTTGGATATTGATTCTTTTCTGCGGATTATGGAAAAGCAGGCAGAGGAAGGCGTGGATTTCATGACCATTCATGCAGGTCTGCGAAAGGAGCATATTCCTCTGGCGGAAAACCGGGTGATTGGCGTGGTCAGCCGGGGCGGATCGGCCATCATGCGCTGGATAAAATCCCACGGCAGGGAAAGTTTTTTATACGAACATTTTGACAAAATTCTCGATATTGCAAATGGTTATGACATCTGCCTGTCTCTGGGAGACGGCCTGCGTCCCGGATGCACAGCAGATGCAAATGATGCAGCACAGTTTGGCGAACTGGAAACCATCGGTGAACTGGTGAAAAGATGCAAAGCTGCAAACGTGCAGGTCATGGTGGAAGGTCCGGGACATGTGCCCCTGCATCTCATTGAGGAGAATATCCGGAAACAGAAGGAGATCTGCGAAGGTGCGCCCTTTTATGTGCTGGGGCCGCTGGTCATGGATTATGCTGCCGGATATGATCATATTGCGGGAGCCATCGGCGGCGCGCTGGCAGCGCATTTCGGAGCGGATTTTCTTTGCTATGTCACACCTGCGGAACATCTGCGCCTGCCCACCTCCGATGATGTGCGCGAAGGTGTGATGGCCTCGAAAATCGCTGCCCGTGCTGTGGATCTGAGCCGGAAGAATTCCCGTGAGATACAGCGGAATCTGGAAATGTCCCAGTCCCGAAATGCGTTTGACTGGGAAAAACAGGAAAAACTTTCCATTGACCCGGAAAAATTCCGCACTTATCTGGAAAAAGTGGAAAACGCTGACAAAAGCGATCCGCATCATCCCTGCTCCATGTGCGGCCAGTGGTGTGCTGTCAAACAGGCGCGGTAAGAGGCTGGATATGAAAACAGCTTTGGCCATTGCGGGTTCCGACCCCTGCGGAGGGGCCGGAATCCAGGCTGATCTGAAAACCTTTCACGCACATGGAATTTACGGTCTCAGTGTCATCACTGCTGTCACCGTGCAGAATACGCAGAAAGTGTATGATGTGCAGAAAATCCGGCCTGAGATTGTATATGAACAGATCACGCGTCTTTCTGAGGATATGGAGATTCACGCAGTCAAAATCGGCATGATTCCGGATAGTCAGGTGACGGAGGCCATTGCGGATGCGCTCCGATTAGTATCCTGTCCCATTGTTCTTGATCCGGTCATGATTTCCACCAGCGGATTTCCCTTACTGTCTCCGGATGCGCAGGAAATTCTGACCCGAAAATTCTTTCCGCTTGCCCATGCAGTCACCCCCAATATTCCCGAAGCCGAGGTTCTGTGCGGAAAAAAGATCGAAAATGTGGAACAGATGAAAAATGCAGCCCGGAAAATTCTTGAAACCGGAGTCAAAAGAGTGGTGATCAAAGGCGGGCATCTCAGGGGAGATACTGCCACGGATCTGACCTGGAACGGAACAGCATTTCTGGAACTCAGCAGCCCGAAAATAAAAGGAAAGGAGATTCACGGCACAGGCTGCATCTTTTCCTCCGCGCTGGCCGCAAATCTGGTTTTGGGCCGGGATTTTTTTGATGCTGCCGCTCATGCCCGGACTTATACACAGAAATGCATCCGGAACGCGTTGCTTTTGGGAAAGGGCAGCGCACTTCCCCGGCATTGGGAATATCCCGGATACCCAAAAACATATTGATTTCATTTCCGCTTGTCCTGTACAATGATTATCATAAAACCATCGGAGATGAAAAATATCATGACCCCCAACCCGAAAACCCATGATGCACTGTTCAAATGGCTGATTTCCGCGTTCACGGAGGAATTTTTTGCGCATTATTTTCCGGAGATCCGGATCGGAAAGCCCCGTTTCATTGACAAAGAATTCATCAGCCGCTACGAGGCTCTGAAGGAGAGTCTGAAGGGGGATCTGTTTCTGGCGATGGAGGTGGAAATCAGCGGGGAAATGCAGGAGATTGTCATTCAGATTGAGCATCAGAGTGAACGGGAGAATGCGGGCGAAAGGGCCTATGAATATTCCTGCTATGCCTGGCTTCTGAAACGCCGGCCGGTGTGGAGCATTGTGATTTACACGGATGATGCACACTGGCGGAAAAGAGTGGCGGAATCCTTCTGGTATGCGTTTGACAGGAAACACGGAAAGCAGTTTTTCCACTTTGATGTGATCAAAGTCAGAGACGAGAAAAGTGAGGATTTGATCCGCAGCCATTCCCTTATGTGCAAACTGCTGGCGCTCAAAGCCGATGACCGGGATGCGGACCCGGAAAAACTGGTGCATGAGATTTATCGGGCTGCCGAAGCAATGGGGGAGAAGCTTGACAGAGATCATATGCTGCTCATCGGACAGTGGGTGTCGGTCTACAAAAAAATTCCGGATGAGCGGCTGGAGGAAATCAAAAAGGAGGTGAAGACAGCCATGATCGCCACAACCATCAGTGAGCATATCTTCAATGAGGGAAAGGCTGAGGGAAAAGCAGAGGGAAAACTGGAGGGAAAAGCAGAGGGAAAACTGGAGGGAAAACTGGAAATGCTTGAGAATCTTTATCTTTTCGGTATTATTTCCAAAGAGCAGTACGAAAAGATGACGGTTCCCCTCCGTGAACAGCTCAGGTCTGTCACACAATAGGAGATGTGGATGGGAAACAATTACACAAAACTGGTGCAGGACAATCTGCGTCAGATATATGAAAAACGATCTTCGGAAGAACTGAGCCGGTGCCTGCCGGGAAAGGCCGAAGGGGACACGGTTTCTTTCCCCGCGTTCGGCCAAATCTGCCGGATTTCATCCGAAGGAATCTGGCTTGGGGAGGAAAAACAGGAAGGCGTTGTCGGGATTCTGCTTTCTCTCTATGCCCTGCATGCAGGCCCGGAACAGGCTGTTCTGCAGCCTCTCAAGGCATTCAAGGATTTTCCCGGCAGCGGCCCCTATACCGGCGCATTTGTCACCCATACCCAGAATGTGCTGATTCCCCATGTTCCGGAAATCGGGAAAAATCTGTCCGGAATCATGGAAAAACTTGGAGGATATGACGGCCCGGAGGCAGCAGGCGGAGATTTTTCTTTTGTCCTCTGGCCCCTGCCCAAAATAGCGCTCTGCTATATTTTTTACGAGGCAGATGAGGATTTTCCGGCTTCCGTGAACTGCCTGTATTCCGGCAATGCCCCGCTGTTCATGCCGATGGATGGGCTTGCGGATGTGGGAGAATACACCTCGGCTGCCATTATCCGTGTTCTGTCTGAATGAGGATTTGCCATGATCTGCATAGACGGTTCCTTTGGCGAAGGCGGGGGGCAGATTCTGCGCACTTCCCTTGCATTGTCTCTGCTTACGGGAAAGGCATTTGAAATCCGCAATATCCGTTCCGGACGGAGAAAACCGGGACTGATGCGCCAGCATCACACGGCTCTGGAGGCCGCACAGAAAATCGGAAACGCTGATGTGCAGGGCGGGCACATCGGTTCCGGAACTGTCATTTTTGTTCCTGGCCCGGTTCAGCCCGGATACTGGCATTTTTCTGTCGGCACGGCAGGAAGCTGCACACTGGTGCTGCAGACCGTGCTTCCCGCTCTGCTCACAGCAGACGGGGAATCAGATTTGCTTCTGGAAGGCGGAACCCACAATCCCTTTGCCCCGCCCTTTGATTTTCTGGACAGAACCTTTCTTCCTCTGGTGAACAGCATGGGGCCTGAAGTCACAGCGACTCTTTTCCGTCCCGGCTTTTATCCGGCCGGCGGAGGCAGATTCCGTGTTTCCGTCCGGCCCTGCCAGAAACTGACGCACCTGCATCTCACGGAAAGAGGGAATATTCTCAGCCAGTCTGCCCGTGCCATTGTGGCAAAACTGCCCCGTCATATTGCAGAGCGGGAACTGGGTGTGATTCAGAAAAAACTTTCGTGGCCGTCAGAATGTCTGCATATCGAACAGGCCGGGGATTCACACGGCCCCGGCAATGTGCTGTGTGCCGAACTGGAAAGCGAGCAGGTAACAGAGGTTTTCACCGCTTTCGGGGAACGGGGCGTGACTGCGGAAAAAGTGGCTGAAAAAGTGGTGAAATCCGTGCGGGAATATCTGACCGCAGATGTGCCGGTCGGCCCGCATCTGGCTGATCAGTTACTGATTCCGATGGCAATGGCTGGAGGAGGGCGTTTCCGCACCCTTGCGCCCACCCTTCACACCACAACCAATATGGAGATCATCAGAAAATTTCTGGAAGTGGACATACGTGCAGAGCATTCGGAATCAGGAGCCTGGGAAATCAGTGTTCATTCCTGAACTGCCGGAGTGCCGTTGGGAGCCTGCATTTTCTGCCAAACTTTCAGCCCGGCACTCCGGATATTCCCTGATTTGACTTGACGGCATTGCGGAAACAGAGGATAAATTTTGTATAAATTCAACAGCGATTCGGTATAAAATCAAAATTGACACCTTCATTGATGACTGATGTTACGCAGCAATTTCAAAAATCAGGAAGTCATGATTTTTCCCCGTCATTCCGGCACAGGCTGAAATCCTTCAATATCAGCCGGTTCCGGATACCGGCTTTCGCCGGTAAGACAATATTGCGTAACATCAGTTAAAAAGAGAGCGTTGAGGCCGGTTCTTTTGTGTCCTGTTCACAGGCCCTGCTCATGTTGTCATGATATTTTTGAATATCTCAACTTTGTTCCTGCCATTTTCCTTTGCCCGGTACAAAGCTGTATCTGCCTGACGGTAGAGATCAGAAAGGCTTACCGTACCGTCTGATTCCGCAATCCCCAGACTGACAGTGACTTCTTTAACAGGGCTGAAAGGCTGGCTTTCCACACGGGTTCGTATTTTTTCAGCCAGCACAGCCGCTTCCTTCACCCCTGCCTCCGGCATGAGTATCGCAAACTCCTCTCCCCCAACCCTGAAGACCGAATCTGTCTTTCGCACAGATTCCCTGACAGTGCGGGCCAGCCGTATCAGAACACTGTCACCTGTTTTGTGTCCATACGTGTCATTGACGGCTTTGAAATAATCTATGTCAAAAAGAATGAGCGATAGTGTGGAACCATACCTGCTGCACCGGGCCAGTTCCTTTTCCACAGTGTCTTCATAAGAACGCCGGTTGAAAAGTCCGGTCATCGCATCATGCCATGCGTGGTATTCAAGTTTTTTTCTCACAAAAACATAAACAAACCAGATGATGGCCAGGGTGTTGACTGCATACAGAGAAAGAACAAGATAAAACAGGCGGATTTGTCTGATTTTGCCTTCGGTTGCAATCTGGGCGCTGAGGACTGCGGAATCAGCAATTTTCCAGCAGGTTTCGCTTTCCGCAATGATTTGTTTTCTGATCTGCTCAGAAGGATGCATACGGTACTGAGTCAGACTTTTTTTGAGATCTTCCCATTTCTCTTTCAGATTCTTTATGGTTTCCATGAATTCCGGGTGCCCGGTTTTCCGCTTCCGGACACTTTCTGCACAAAGAAAACTTTCTGTCCCCCGGTCGATTTCCTGTATCAGCAAATCATGGGACTGCAGGGGATCGGATAAATGAAGCTTTGTGATACGCTGAATCATGCCTCTGATGATTCCCGCGTGATTGATGATTTCCGCATCATTTTTCAGGTTTTCCACAGTTCTGTATATGAAAACACCCATGACCATACCGAGACAGAGCAGGAAGACAGCGAGAAATATAAGGTATGTGGAAAGTCTGAGAGAATTCATTGTCGTGCCGGAAAAGAATTTATGCAGCAATCTGTCAAAAAATCAGGAACGCTGTAAAACAGGCATTCTCTCTGTTTTCTGAGCCCGCAGGATGCCTGCTGCTCCGCCTGCTCTGCATTGACGGCGATGCGAATCCCTATATGAGCCGGATTTTCCATGAATCCATGACCGTCTGGAGTTTTTCTGCAAAATCTTTTGGAACTTTCACAAATTCACATCCCGCGGCAAACTGTTCCGGAGACTGCCGGACAGCCCATCGGATTTCCATTTTTATGTTTTTCATAAAAGCCAGAGATGGCATATTCCGGATTTCTGACAAAACAAGAACATCCCCCAGCCGTCCGGACAGATCTTTTTTAAAAACAATTCCCATGCCGCCCAGACTCAGATCCATGATGTTCGCAGCTATAGGTTCATCCGGATGTGTTTCTGAAAAAAATATACCGGCAATACCGCTGCTGCCGGAAAACTGCATACGCTCAAATCTTCTTTTTTCTTTCTGATCCATCAAATCTTCCTTTTCCTGAATGAACTGCTTTGTTTCTGTCTGAAAACCTGCCCCATCTCCAAATCCCGAAAACCGTTGCATGCAGGACGGCTGTCAGCAGGCAGAGCATGGCAAACAGATCTCCGTTACGGGTGTAAAATGTTTTTAACTTAATCACGGGTATTCTTTCTGTCACTGCTGCATCCTGAAAAAGTGCTGTGGTCTGGAGAATGCGGCCTTCGGGATTTATAAATCCGCTGATCCCTGTATTGGCAGCGCGGACAAGGGATCGTCTGTTTTCCACTGCCCGGAACACGGACATGGAAAAATGCTGGTACGGTGCGCTGCTGTTTCCGTACCAGGCATCATTGGTGATATTGGCCAGCAGATCCGCTCCGTTTGTCACTGCTGCTGCCGAAAGTTCCGGAAAAATGATTTCATAGCAGATCAGCACACCCAGCCGGAAGCGATCCGCAGACAGGATATCCCCCTGTTTCCCGGTTTTGAAATCCCCCACCTGGGCCACGATTTTTTTCACGAACGGCAGCCATTTCTTAAGGGGAACATATTCCCCGAAAGGCACAAGGTGAACCTTGTCAAAGCGGCCTGCAATCTCTCCTTCGGGGCTGATGAGATAGGCGCTGTTGTAATACTCTGTTCCCTGCTCTCCGCGCGCATGGGAGGGACTGCCAATGAGAAACCAGGCGCTGGTCTGCCGAACCCCGTCCGTGACTGTGCGGCTCAGGGGGATATTGTGTGAAAAATAAAAAGGGACTGCGGTTTCAGGCCATACCACCAGATCCGGAAGATCCTTTTTTACCGAAAGGGAAAGGTCCACATATTTCCGGGTGCTGCTTTCCTGAAACGCGGGATCCCATTTGACCATCTGATCAATATTTCCCTGCACGGCCGCTGCTGTTATGCCCGGAGATGTTTTTTCCATTTCCCCAAGCATCTGAATGCGTGCCTGTCCATAAAATCCGCTGATCCCCGCGCACAAAACGGCTGTGATCAATGCCGCAGCAGTGATGCCTTTGCCGGTTTTTTCCCTCTGCCAGTCCGCTTTCCGGATATGCAGCAGGAGAATGAAAAGAGCGGCATTGACCAGCACAACAAGAAAAGAAACCCCGTAAACACCTGTCATATCCGAAATCTGGATAAGATGCAGACGCCGAAACTGGGAATAGCCCAGCAGTTCCCAGGGAAAACCGCTCAGCAGATGTGCGCGTGCGTATTCCAGCGCCACCCATGCAGGGGGCATCAGACAGAACAGAAAAAAGGGTTTCCGGGCTGCACTCGTGACAAGCATGGAAAAAAAGGCCGGATACAGGGCCAGGTATGCGGCCAGGAGAAAAAGAAGGGGAACAGACAGGTAAACCGGGAGACCGCCGTAAGTCTGCATGGTATAGACCAGCCAGTACACCAGACCCAGATAATGAACCAGCCCGGCAATGAATCCCAGACGGAAACCCTCTTTGCAGGATACATCCCGCAGAGACCAGAGCAGGGGCACCAGAGCAAACCAGACCAGTCCGTCCAAGCCGGTACGGGGAAAGGCTCCGGTCAGGAGCAGGCCGCTGATTATGGGATAACTGTATTTTTTTGCAAAAAATAATTTTAACAGGTTCCGATCCTCCGGAAAGACTTGCCCTCAGAATCCTTTTTCGGAAATCCGGAGAGAGCTGGAGTAAAATAGTACAGTTCAGCATTTTTTTCAAGCAATTCCTTTATCCGGAACCGGAGACAGGGATGCAGTGGAATCTTCGTGGCATATGTTTTGCATTTCTATATCCGTTCCCCACCGGAAAGATACTTATTGGGGTGTCAAATATAGTACTTTTAACAACTTTTGTCCCCTGCAGACCGGATGGAGGAGTGCAAAAATTAAGCGTAAGCGGTTTTTTGCACAGCCATGCGTAAAGGACAAAAGTTGATGAAAACACTATAAATTTTTTGCAGTTGTGTTCAGGTGTCAGGGAACAGACTCTGAAACCTGAACACTGAAACCGGCCTGTCAGAAATTAAATTTTCAAATCCTTACATGTGAAAGAACTTTTTTGACAGATCCCTTATAAGCAGACAAAAAGAAGTTTTCGTGTATTAAGCAACCGTTAAAAAACCGGATTTTTTTGAAAAAATCGGTTTTTCTGAAAAATTTATGTTTCAGATCAATGGAGAACTGGCATTGTCACCGGCTCTGTGACATCGCCTTTTTTCTTGCAATTTGAGATGCGGGCGGTGTATATAAAATTCAGGCTGTTGTCAGGACAAATCTGCCTGACAGTTGGAGAAGTGCAATCATCACCGAAGATGATCAGCAGGCATTGGAATTGGAAGATGATTCCCTTAGGGTTTGTAAAAAAATAACCTGTACGAATTTCTGCCCATAAACCCTAAGGGTTTTCAAAATCCTCAGGGTTTGGAACAGCTTATTTTGATACAGACCCTTAAGCAGGAATCAAGTCTATTAATTTTGGTGGTGGGTCAAATCCGTTGATCTGAAATCCCCTCCCTCAAGGGAGGGGAGTGTTTTTTTCTGCATCATCAACCGATTTGACCCACTGTCTTAATTTTCAAGGCTGAAATAATGACAGGTCAGGGTATTTATGATGACCCGAATGTGCAAAGACTGACAGACAAAATCAGCGGACACAGCAGTCTCTGGCCTGATTTGCTCCTGAAAAAGACAGATAACTGATTGAAACAACTGCTGCCTGCCTGCTTTTTTTATCCGTCACGCTGTCCATAACCTCCTGATGAAAATACACTGAATCAGTTTTTCCTCAAAAATCCAGTTTTCAGATTTTTCGGGATTGGAAAAGAAAAATGACCCCCCAAAAACAGAAGGAGATGGTTTCATGGAGATTGTCACCCACAAAAAGATCAGTGAACTTCTTTGCGGAAAAGCCCTTGAGACAAGACAGGGTTTCAGCCGTGTGGAACTGAAAACCCTGCCGGAAATGGCAGCGGATGAAATGGGACTGGTTCACGGCGGATTTGTTTTCGGTCTGGCTGATTATGCGGCCATGATCGCGGTCAATCACCCCAATGTGGTGCTGGGCAGGGCAAATGTGAAATTCCTCAAACCCGTGAAAGTCGGGGAATCGGTAATCGCTCAGGCGCAGGTTGCGGAACACAAAGGGAAAAAGCATATGGTCTCTGTTACTGTCGCAGCAGGGGAAGTCCGGGTGTTTGAAGGCGTATTCACCTGCTTTGTGCTGGATAAGCATGTGCTGGAGGTCTGAAAAGGGTGTCAGATTTCAGGAAAAGGCTGTGGATCTGTTTTGATTTACAGCAAGTCTGGAAGGTTTTCCACGGAGAACACAGCGTTTTTCCAAGAATGACGGCCTGTCTCAGTAAAAACAGATCTGCCGCCGAAATAAGCACAACAGGCTTCCGGCTTGTTCATGGGTCACGCTGCAGACCGGAAGCCTGTGCTGTTTTTATTCCACCAACCTGAAATTTATGCTATTTTTTCTATTTTCGATAATGTCTGCATGTTCCATGCCGGTATTGTCGGCGGATCGGAGCAGGTTCCCGAACTTTCCGTTCCGGACAAGCAAGAGATAAAATATATAAAATCAAAAGGATAGTAAGATGGAATTTATACCCGTCATCGGACTTGAAGTTCACGCACAACTGAAAACCGAAAGCAAAATTTTCTGTAACTGCTCCACCGCGTTTGGCGCGCCGCCCAATACGCATGTCTGCCCTGTGTGTCTGGGAATGCCGGGTGTGCTCCCGGTTCTCAACAGAAAGGTGGTGGAATATGCCATGAAAATGGGACTGGCCACCAACTGCCGGATCAACCGGGAAAGCCGTTTTGCCCGCAAAAACTATTTTTATCCGGATTTGCCCAAAGGCTACCAGATTTCCCAGTATGAGATGCCCCTTTGCGAGGCCGGTCATACAGAAATTGATGTGAACGGACAGAAAAAACGCGTGGGCATTACCCGGATTCACATGGAAGAGGACGCGGGAAAGCTGATTCATGATCCGGTTCGGCCTGTCAGCCGGGTGGATCTGAACCGCACAGGCGTTCCCCTGATTGAAATCGTCAGTGAGCCGGATATGCGCTCGCCGGAAGAGGCCGGGGCCTATCTGCGGAAACTGCACTCCATTCTCCGTTATCTGGGCATCTGTGACGGCAATATGGAGGAAGGCAGTTTCCGCTGTGATGCAAATGTCTCCATCATGCCCAAAGGTTCGGACACCCTGGGCACGCGCACGGAACTCAAGAATCTCAATTCCTTCAAGCATGTGGAAAAGGCCATCCTGTATGAAATTGAGCGCCAGCAGGAACTTGTTGAAGACGGAGGAAAAGTCATACAGGAAACCCGGCTGTGGAATCCGGACAAAGAAATAAGCACTTCCATGAGAAGCAAGGAAGAGGCCCATGATTACCGGTATTTTCCTGATCCGGATCTTCTGCCCCTGCTGGTGGATGAAGAATGGATCAAAAACATGCAGCGCAGTCTGCCGGAACTGCCGGATGAAAAAGAACGGCGTTTCACTGAAAAACTGGGACTTCCCGCGTATGACGCGGGTGTGCTGACAGCCTCCCGTGAACTGGCAGACTATTTTGAAGCCTGTCTGGAAAAATATTCCCAGCCCAAGCAGGTCAGCAACTGGGTCATGGGTTCACTGCTGGGGGTGCTGAACGCACAGGGAAAGAGCATTGAAACTTCTCCGGTCTCCCCCCATGATCTGGCAGATTTGCTGAAACTGATGGATGATGGCGTCATCAGCGGCAAAATTGCCAAAACTGTGCTGGAGGAAATGGCCGTATCCGGAAAATCTCCGGATGTGATTGTGAAGGAAAAAGGGCTGGTGCAGGTCAGTGACAGCTCTGCCATTGAAGCCATTGTGGACAGGGTTCTGGCAGCCAATCCGGATGAGGTTGGCCGTTACAAAGGCGGAAACACCAAACTCATGAGTTTTTTTGTGGGTCAGATTATGAAAGAAAGCAAGGGAAAAGCCAATCCCAAAATGGTCAATGAAATTTTGCGGAAAAAGCTGTGATGGAATGCCGGGCACCGGATCTGAATGAACCGGTATAAATTTAACCGCCTTCTCAGGGATTCCCTGTTTTCATATTGTTTCTTTGGAGTCAGGAGAAGGCGCACATTTTCATCCATCCAGAAGTTTCAGCGTTTCTTCCCCTGCTGCTTCCAGCACACCCGCATGGGCAGCAAGATCAAGAACCGTAATTCTTTCCCGGATGGTTCGTGCGTTATGCACGGCCAGACGGAATTCCTCTTTTGTCAGCCGGAGATCCGCCAGTCTCATACCGAAACCGGTGCGCCGGATGAGATCCAGAAAAAATGCTGCTTTCCGCACCCTGCGGAAAAGTTCCTGCAAACGCGGCCAGTTTTCCGGCACCAGGGTGTCAAATTTCAGCAGATGCTCCTGTTTCTGCAAAAAGCGTTTCTGCACTTCCTCCGCATACTTGCCCCAGATTTGGGGAATCCGTTCCATATCCGAACGGAAAGCGGTTTCCGCTCTCTTCTGTAAATCTCCCGCTTCCATTGCAGCCAGTTTCTCATAGCACATGGCTGAAAGAATCACGCCTGCGCCCACCTGCAGGCCGTGGAGTTCCGGTTTTCTGCCGGTGAGGGATTCCCGCATGTCCCAGAAATGGGAAAGCAGATGCTCGCCGCCGGACGCGGGCGCGCTGGAACCGGCCAGGGTCATCGCAGCACCTGAAATCAGCAGCCCTTTGAACAGCGCGTTCAGGGTTTCCCCGTCCCTTTCCCGGATTTTCTCCGGGTGGAGGATGTACAGGTTTTCGGATTCCCCCACAATCGCGGAGGAAAGAGGACAGTAAGAACCGCTGAAAAGCAGGGATTCCATCTGCCAGTCTGTATCGGAAACAGACTTGGCCAGCACATCGCAGAAACCGGACTGGCAGAGTTTCAAAGGCGCATTGCGGATCACCTTGGGATTTGCATACACCGCACGGGGCGGAACGGCCGGTAAGGTACGTTTCACGCCCCGGACTTTGATGGCGGTGATGGAAGACGTGTAGCCGTTCATGGACGGGGCTGTGGGAACTGTCCAGTAAGGAATTTCCCTCCGTGTGGAGACGGTTTTCCCCAGATCATTGACGGTTCCGGCTCCTACGGCAAGGATCAGGGCAAATCCTTCACTGTCCGCAAAAATCCGATCCGCAAGTTCATCGGAAAGCTCAATATCGCCGGGCAGTGTGATATTTTTGTAAGGCACCGCATTTTTCCGCAAAGCGGCTTTCACATCCCGACCTGCGGCTTCGCGGGTGTTTTCATCCTCTATAACCAGCACCCGTTCCAGGTGCAGGCTTCTCGCACAGTCCATTGCCAGAACCCCAAAGGCATCCATGCCCGTGTATATCCGGGTTTCGGGAACCGGATGTTTTTTCCCGCAGGTGCACAGATCAAGGCAGTGCTGCGGATCCACCACATATGCTTTTTCTTTCATCAATTTTATTTCTCTCTTTCCACCAGCCCTTTGACAAACCACCGCTGCATGAAAAGCACCACCAGAACCGGCGGCAGCATCACAATCAGCGCACCGGCCATGGCAACATGCCAGTCCGGCGGGTCTTCCGGGGAGGGGATAAGGTTTTTCAGTCCAATGACCGCAGTGGTCATTTTTGGGTCAGTGGTAATCAGCAGGGGCCAGAGATACTGATTCCATCCATAGACAAATTCAATCACCACCAGAGCCGCGATATTGGTTTTGGACAGGGGAACCAGAATTTTTCGGAAAAACATCATGGGAGAAGCCCCGTCCATTTTTGCAGCCTCGCACAGTTCCTCCGGCACAGTCAGAAAGAACTGCCGGAAAAGAAATGTGCAGGTGGCCGATGCCACCAAAGGCAGAATCAGTCCCGTATAACTGTCCAGCAGGCTCCATTCCAGTTTGACCTCCACCTCATGCCCGGCAAGCCATGCGGCTGCGCGGTTCAGGTGCAGGGCATCCCACACATGCTGGAGGGGGCCGAAAAGATTGGCCGCCATTTCATAGGTGGGCAGGATGCGCACTTCCACAGGAAGCATGAGGGTGCAGAAGACCGTGACAAACGCGGCCGTGCGGAAACGGTAGTCAAAATACACAATGGAAAACGCGCCCAGCAGGGATACGAGGATTTTTCCAAAGGTGATTCCCGTTGCCATGACAAAGGAATTGAACAACTGGCTTCCCAGACTGCCTTTTTCCCACGCGGCTTTCACATTCACCGCAAACTGATCCCCGGGAATCAGGGGCATAGGCACTTTGGACACTTCCGCAAGGGGAAGGGTGGCCGCCACCACGGTATAAAGGATGGGAAAACAGACAATGACAATGCCCGTCATGAGAAGCACATAGGTAAGCGTATCCAAAAAAGGAGTTTTTTCAACCATTGGTTTATCCTGTATATTGCACTTTCTTTTCCACATAGCGGAACTGCAGCAGGGTGATGGTGATGATGAGAACCATCAGCACAATGGACTGGGCCGAAGAGGAACCCAGATTCAGACCGATGAATCCGTCCTGATACACTTTGTAAACCAGAATATTGGTGGCTCCGCCGGGCCCGCCCTGGGTCACGGTATGAATAACGCCGAAGGTTTCAAAAAAAGAGAAAATGATATTCATGACCGTGACGAAAAAGAGGGTGGGAGACAGCAGGGGCAGGGTAATGAAAAAGAATCTCCGGAAAGGTCCGGCTCCGTCCATGGCCGCAGCCTCAATAAGGGATTTGGGAATGGCCTGCATTCCGGCCATGAAAAAGACGAAATTGTAACTGATCTGTTTCCATGCACTCGCGACAATCACCATGATCAGGGCATGATTGCCGTACAGCACCGGATTCCAGCTTACTCCCATCCATTTTTTGATGCCAAGGGCCACCACTCCGAAAGAAGGATGAAGCAAAAAAAGCCAGAGAATGCCGGAAATCGCGGGCGCAACCGCATAGGGCCAGATGAGTAAGGTACGGATCACGGTTTTCATTTTCAGAATCCGGTTTCCCAGCGCGGCAAGGAAAAGACCGGACACAATGGCAAGAACGGCCACGGACGCGCTGAACATCAGGGTAATGCCGATGGATCGAAGGTACAGGGGATCTTTGAACAGGGTGATATAGTTTTCAAACCAGATAAAGCGGTTGTGCAGACCGAAAGGATCACTGCGCATAAAAGACTGCGCCAGACCCTGCACCGCAGGCCAGTAAAAAAACGCGGCAGTCACCAGCACCTGGGGCAGTATCAGCAGGTAAGGCAATGTTTTGGATGTGAAATAAGAGCGTTTTCTTAACATATTGGAATAATCTGTATATAAAAGAATCAGCCTCCGGGTTTTCACCGCAACGCCGGGGAAACCCGGCATTTTCAGGAGCCGCCTTCATGCGACTTTACCGAATTCAGCCCGGAGCTTTACCTCCGGGCGATGGATGGTCGGATCGTTATTTCTTATAAATCGCTTCAAATTCCCGCAGTTTCTGGTTGCTCCGGGCCACTGCGCTGTCCATTGCATCTTTGGGGGTTTTGGTGCCGTTCCATACCTGTTCCAGTTCTTCATCAATGATGTTCCGGATCTGGATGAAATATCCCAGACGGAGTCCTCTGGAAATCTTGGTGGGGTTCCGGCGGTTCAACTGCAGAATACCGACTTCCTGATAGGGAAATTCCTGATAAAATCCGTCAGTCTTCAGTTGCTCATAGGCTTTCATGGTGATGGGGAAATATCCGGTTTCCCTGTGCCAGAGCACCTGCACATCTGTGCGGGCCAGGTAGTTCAGGAAAGCGGCCACCCCCCCATAATCCTTGTCTTTATGTCCTTTGAAGACCCAGAGAGAAGCACCGCCGATGATGCTGTTCTGGGGTTCTTTCATCCAGGATTCCACCGGAAGCGGGGCCGCATCCCAGTGAAAATCCTTTACCGAGGACTGCAGGGCCGCAATAGCGCTGACCGAATCAATATAAACGCCCACATTCTGGGCCATGAATTCGGCTTTGGGTCCCTGGTATTTCTGACCGCCGTAAATAAAGCGTTTGTCCGCCATCCAGGATTTGAGCCGGGCTATATGGTGGACCTGTTTTTCATTGTTGATGAGCAGTTCGCAGTCCAGTCCCTCATATCCGTTTGCCTTGCTGGCAAAGGGCATATTCTGGATCGCGCTGTAGTTTTCCACCAGAGTCCAGGACTGCCATGCAGCCACCATGCCGCCCGGCACTCCGGCTTTGACCAGTTTTCCGGTGATTTCTCCCAACTGATCCCAGGAGATCGGTTCTGATTTTGACAAAGGCTCAATCCCTGCTTTTTTGAACAGTTCCAGATTGTAAAACATGACCGGGGTGGAGGAGTTGAAGGGCATGGACATCAGATTTCCGTCCGCATCCATGTAATAGGACATCACGGCCTGGAGATAGCCGGACCAGTCTATATCGTAGCCTTTGTCCTTCATCAACTGATATACCGGATAGATCGATCCGGACATCATCATGGTCTGGGTTCCCACTTCAAAGGACTGGATGATATGAGGCTGCTTGCCTGCACGCAGAGCCGCAATGCCCGCGTTGACCACTTCGTCATATTCTCCCTTGAGCGTGGCAACAACCCTGTACTCTGTCTGGGAATCGTTGAAAGCCTTCACAATTTTGTCAACGGTCTCCCCCCGTGAGCCGCGCATGGCGTGCCACCAGTGAATCTCAATGGGAGCGGCCATTGCCTGCACTGCAAAGAAAAGCACAAATGCCGAAACCGCAAGAACCGAAAACCTTTTCTGTCTGCTCATGAAATACCTCCTCCTTTGCTGGTGAATGAATGTGAAAAGAACCAACCCGAAACACCCTGTTTCGTTTTAATTTGTCCGGTATGCGGAGTCAAGGTTAATCTGGAAAAGAAAAAAGAAATCTTGACGAAGTCCGGGAAAAATGCTTTTGGAAGAAAGAAACGGGAAACAGAAGAACTCAGTGACGGAGAAACAAAAGGATATTACCCCAATGGCAAGTGTCAGACTGAAAAATGTGGTCAAGCGGTACGGAAAAACAGAAGCAGTGCACGGCATCAGCCTGGATATTGCAGAAAATGAATTTGTTGTTTTGGTAGGTCCTTCCGGATGCGGGAAATCCACCACCCTGCGGATGATCGCGGGGCTGGAAGAAATTTCAGACGGTGAAATCTTCATCGGGGATCGCCTGGTCAATGAGGTGGCCCCCAAGGATCGGGACGCTGCTATGGTTTTTCAGAACTATGCCCTGTATCCCCATATGAATGTATTCAAAAATATGGCCTTCGGTCTTGAACTCCGCAAAATCCCCAAAAAGGAAATTGAGGAAAGAGTGAACAGGGCAGCGGAAATGCTGGAACTCTCGGCTATGCTCAAACGCAGGCCCCATGAACTTTCCGGCGGACAGCGGCAGCGGGTGGCCATGGGACGGGCCATTGTGCGCAATCCCTCGGTATTTCTCTTTGACGAACCCCTTTCCAACCTGGATGCCAAACTGCGAACCCAGATGCGCATTGAGATCAAACGGCTGCACCGCAAAGTGCAGACCACCACCGTTTACGTGACCCATGATCAGGTGGAAGCCATGACTCTGGCTGACCGGATTGTGGTCATGCGGGACGGATATATTGAACAGGTGGGAAAACCCATTGAGATTTTTCAGAATCCAATCAACACCTTTGTGGCCGGTTTTATCGGATCCCCACCCATGAATCTGATTCCTGCCGCAGTTGTACAGTCGGACGGGAAATTCTGTCTCCGTGTGAATGAATACCTGCGCCTGCCGATTCCTGAAAAAAGCGGGATGAAAATACAGCAGGGAGCCAGGGTGGTTATGGGACTGCGCACCGAAGACATTTTCCCGGATGACAGTTCCCTCTCCTTTCCCAATGAGTGGAAAGCAGAAGGTATAGCGGAAGTGGTGGAACCCCTGGGAAGTGAAACCAATATCCATATGGATTTCAAAGGAATCCGGCTGACAGCCAAATGTGACGGCAGACGGCAGATCCAAGCCGGGGACAGGGTTCCTGTGAGCCTGAACCTGAATCACCTGCATATCTTTGATGCACAGTCCGGGCTTTCTGTGTATTAATACCAATTCCCCATTGATCTGAAACACAAGTTTTTCATAAAAACCGGATCTTTCCGAAAAATCCGGTTTTTTGAACACACGAAAACCTCATTTTTGCCTGCTTATAAGTATTTTTTTCAATGGGGAATCGGTATAAAAAGTTCTGCTGTCTGTTTATTTTGCTCTCTTGGCTTCTTTCCACATCCTTCTGAATCCGTTCTGCTCCCTTTCCCTCAGCACTTCCCATAAGATCAGATTGTTTTTGAAATATTCGGGATCATCCAGATGAAAGGTTTTGATTTCCTCTGCCGTGAGCCGTTCTTTGATGGACAGATTCACCGGAAACTGTGCAATCTTGCGGACATAACCCGCCTGCACCTCGGGCCCGATGGAATAATTGATCCATTCCTCGGCTATCTGTTTCATCTGCGGTTTGTCTTTCAGGGAAACGCCAATCATCCAGTTGTCCACCCAGCCGGTGGTTCCCTCTTTTGGCTGGGCCATTTTCCAGATTTCCCCTCTTTTGGACAGTTCCGGAATGGAAAAGCCCCAGGCTGTGGCAAAGGCCAGTCCCTGCAAATCATCTGCTGTATCCACACCTTTCCAGAAGGTTTTTGCATTCTGTGCCAGTTGCTGCAGTTTTTCCCTGATTTCCGGTGTATTCATTTTGTCGTAATCAAAAATATCCTTTTTCCCAAGTCCGGATGCCAGCCCGGCAAAATAGATGTTGGTCTCATAATAGTCGGAACTGACGGAATACTTTCCGGCATAGCGGGGATCCCAGAAAATATTCCAGGTGTCCGGCGCTTCTTTGAAAACAGCAGTGTTGTAGGCCAGCCCGTAAGGGCCATAGACAATGGGAACACCATACACCTCCCCGTTGTCACTGATATAATCCGCATTTTGGAGATCCGGTATGATATCCCTGTAATTGGGAATATGGAACAAATTGATGGGAAGAACCAGTTTTCTCCGGATCAGTTGCCAGAAATGTGATTTGGGAATATTGTGGGCAGGGCTGATCAAATCAGCGGTCTCCCCCCGGACACCGTCAAAAAATTCCTGGAGATCAGAAACATTTCTGACTGCAATTTTGAGAACCATGCCATGTTTCTCTTTGACCATTTTTTCAAAATTCTGCGTATATTCAGAATCCGCATACCCTTCCCAGCACAGAATTCTCAGTTCTTCGCCATGTGCAGGGGCTGAAGATATCAATCCGGACAGAAACGCTGCACAGCAGAGCACAGGACCCACCTTTCGGATTCTTTTTGCTGCTTTTGTCAGCAGACAGAACAGTTTTTCCATGTTTTTGTCTCCTTCTTCATATGATTTTTATCAGAAACAGCATTTTTTTCTGACAGGACAGGTACTCTGTCAGTCTTGAATCTGTGCGTTGAAAAAACCGGATTTTTCGGAAAAATCCGGTTTTTCTGCATATCTGAAAGCATAAAATCAAAGTTGACAAAGCAATAGCAGTATTTGAAAAAAAACACAACTGCGGCAGGGATAAAACAAAGCTGGCATCGTTCCGGTGTCTGACTGTTCATTCAGACACCGGATGTCAGAAATATCAAAACTTCACACGGAATGCTGACCGCTGAAACTCTTTCCCCGCTTTCCGAGACACGCCCGGATTCATAAACAAAAGCCATTTCTTATAAACAGTGCTGTATTTTTGGAAACATATATGGTACATAGTTCCCAAAAAACATGATAGCACAGTCTCTTCACCCAAAGCAACAGGGAGAAAAAAGATAATCCCCGCTTATGCGGGAAATTTTTCCGGATGCCTGCTTTTGCAGGCATGACGCCATTCCGGCGAACACCGGTTCCATAAAACAGGCTGAAGAACCTTATTTTCTTAACTGATGTTATGAAGCCTTTTCAGGAATCAGGAAGTTGCCCGTTTTCACCGTCATTCCGGCGCAAGCCGGAATCCAGTGATTTCAGAAAGTTCTGGATACCGGTTTTTGCCGGTATGACGAGGGTGCGTAACATCAGTTCTTAAAAATGGCATTGGGTTTGGACTTTTCAGATATGGGAGAGGAGAGCGCCTTGCAGAAAATTCTTTTTGTTTTGCTGTCACTCGGTTTGATGTGCATCTGCGGAAACGTCACGGGGGAGGAGATTCAGGCTGAAAACCGGGGCAGCCTTCCTCCGGTGGAAGAAAGCGGCAACCGGCTTTCCTCGGTGGGGAAAGTGTATGTGAACCGCTTTCTTCCGGACGGAAACACGGTTTTTGCGGATGAGGAACTCGCGTCCCTTACCGCTGCCTGTGAACAGCGGGAAATTACTGCGGAAGAACTGCAGAAGGCCGCACAGAAAATCACACAATATTATGTGGACAGGGGGTATGTCAATTCCGGGGCTTTTGTGCCGGATCAGGAGGTTAAGGAAGGAAACATCGCGATCCGGATTGTGGAAGGAAAGCTGAACGGAATCTCTCTTGTCAATGACACCCGGCTGCGGGAACGGTATATTCTCAGCCGCCTGTCCCGTGCCGCGGACAGCGGCAAAACCCCTCTGAACATCAACCGCATTCAGGAGCATCTGAAACTGCTCAGGGAGGATCCCCGCATTGACAATATCAATGCCAGACTCAAACCCGGACTGGAAAGAGGGGAAGCCTTTCTGGAAGTGGAGGTGAATGAGGCCCGGCCTTACAGTATCGGACTGGTCTTCAACAACTCCAATTCCCCCAGCATCGGCGCATACCGGGGGGAACTGCATCTGTCCCATATGAATCTCACCGGATGGGGGGATTCCCTCAATCTCCGCTATGCGCTGACCGAAGGACTGGACGAATATTCCGGCACTTACACCATTCCCCTCACCCGATGGGGAACAAGCCTGGCTCTGGAAGCAGGACGCAATGAATCCACTGTAAAAGCATCGCCTTTCGATATGCTGGACATTGAAAGTCAGACCGAGACCTATGGGGCGGAACTGCGGCATCCCTTTTACAAAACCCTGTCCAAAGAACTTGCAGGGGGTCTGCGCTTTGAACACCGGAAAAGCGAAACCTCTCTGCTCAATGAGGGATTTGCCTTTTCCCAGGGCGTGGAGGAAGACGGAACCAGCCGCATATCCGTGCTGCGCTTTTCCCAGGAATGGGTGGATCGGAGCATGGTGCAGGTGATCGCTGCCCGATCTGTTTTCAATTTCGGGCTGGATGCACTGAATGCCACCATCCATGACAGCGGCCCGGACGGAAAGTTTTTCTTCTGGCTGGGGCAGTTTCAGTGGCTCAGAAAATTTGCCTTTCTGGACGGTCAGGTTCTGTTCCGTTTTGACATCCGTCTGTCCGATGATCCGCTCCTGCCCATGGAAAAATTTGAAATCGGCGGTTCTTCAACCGTCCGGGGATACCGGGAAAACCAGATGACAACAGACAGCGGACTGATTGCCTCCCTGGAATGGCGGATTCCGGTCTGGCATCTGAAGCTGCCGGGCCTGAGCAGAAAAATCGGAGACGGTCTTGTGCAGATCTGTCCTTTTTATGATTACGGCAAAGGATGGAATACGGATATGGCGGATCCTTCTCCGGACAGTCTGTCCAGCGCGGGACTGGGCGCACGCTGGAGAGTGAATGAAAAAATAAATGCGCAGGTCTATTGGGGCCATGCCCTGAGAGATGCGGATGTTTCCACTGAATATGATCTGCAGGATGACGGCATTCATTTTGAAATCAGCGCGTTTTTATTTTAAATCTGAAAAATAATTCAGCAAAAAACCGGTTTGCTTTTTCCGGATTTTAAGATAAATTTTCCGAAGATTTTGGATCATAATGAAAGGAGCGGAAAATGAAGGTCAGATTTGAAATTGACATCAAGGAAAGTGCGGAGGAACTGAAAAGGATGTTTCTGAGAGAAAGAGATGGGAGCGGGAAAGAAAGGCTTCATTTGATATGACTTTTAAAAACAGGAATATGCAGGAACATAAAGGATCTGACCCTGAAAGTTCCGCGTGACAGAAACACAGTGGGAACATGGCTGAAAAAATACAGAAGTGACGGAATGGAACTGCTCGACCGAAGAAAAATCTCTTCCGGAAGAAAACCGGTCATATCGGATGCCGTGACAGGCAGGCTGGCAGAAAAACTGTCTGATCCCGAAGGATTTGGCACTTGCAGAGAGAGCCGTGAATGGGTTGAAAGGGAGATCGAAAAAAAAGTCAGCACAAAGACAGTTTGCCATCTCTGCCATTACAGACTGAAATCGGTGTGCAGTGTTCCGAGACCCCGCAATCCCAAAAGGAATGATGAAACTGTCCGTATTTTCAGAGAGAATTTTTCAGAAGACATAAAATAAAACTGAAGATCCGAAAACACAGAGAGGTAAAAATTTTTGTTCAGGATGAGAGCAGATTCGGACTGATAACTGTATGCAAACGCAGGACAGTCAAAAAAGGGATCACTTCTGTATATAAAAATAGTTATAATTATAAATAATTACGGTTATTCGGCATTATTGAGTCTCTTACAAATGAAAAATTTTCAGGATTTAATGAACAGATTTTCCAAAAGGCGCAAAAACTGTCTTAATATTGTTATTGCGGACAGATCCGGGTGACAGACATCACAACATATTAAATTGCCCGAAAATATTGTCATGAAATTCATTCTGCCTTACAGTCCGGAATTGAATCCTGCAGAAAGATTATGGAAAAGCATGAAGGATAAAATGGCTGAAAATAATGAAATAAATCTGAAACAGTTGGGCGATAAAATTCCGTAGACAGTCCATCAGATGCGTAATGAAGAAATAAAAAGTCAAAAGAATATTTTTCTAATGCTTACTTATTTTTCAGATTTCATATACACTTTGCCGCGAACCTGTCCGACGAACCATTGCCACCTCTTTGTCACCTCCTAAAGTTCTCATTGGCCGAAGCTTCTTAACCGAAAGTTATGAGCATTCTATGCAGGTGGTTTTGTCGAGACCTTCTGTTGTTTTATTACAATCCAGAAAAGAAAGAGCTCCCACAGATCACCATGGAAGCACTTTCATAATTCAAGTCGATGCTCTTTTTGAAGCGTTGCCTAATATGAGTTTCCTCTATTTCAATTCAATACTACACCCTTAAGTTGCTCCGACCTTCCATAAAAATAATCGGAAGTTTATAAAAAGTCAAGGATTTTTTTATTCTCAAACACAATTTTTCCTGATTTGAGAATAGCTGCGACAAATGAATTGGCTTTATGACTTTCATTTTCAATTTCAGACTCAGAATAAACCAATACATCGGCTTTAAGAGACAATTCTCTCGTATAATTTGCGATTTTGGCGGCAATATCCTTTTTCGCCAAAGTGTTTTTCAAAACGATTAGCAAATCGATATCACTGAAAACATTGGCACTCCCGTTTGGCATGGAACCAAACAAGATAATTCTTTCCGGTTCGGTAACCTTGGCGGCATAGTCAATTATTTTTGATAATGTTCTCTTCATAAGTCGTCAACTTCCTAACTGAAAAAGAATAAAGATATCATTAAGCTGGTCACTGGTGAGCCTCTTAAAATCCCCTGCCGAACTGATTTTCATTTTCACCCGCACTTCCCCAAGAGAATCAGGTTGTGAACCGGAAGTGAAATCCTTGGGTAAATGGTGAACGTTATGATAGTTCGTATCTTTGCTGATAGATAATCCGTCAAGAGAAGCAGCGCTCGTAACTTTTATGTTCGCTGTGAAATCACCCGCAATACTGCTTTCCACAAAAACGTCCATTTGTTTGATTTTCAACGCGCCAATTTTTCCACGGATAAAGAAAGGGTACTGTTCTTTTTTAAGGTTAATTACTAATTCTTGATCATTTTCTCCTTCAGGGTGAAGAAATCTATACCACTCAGTAGCGAATTCATGTTTGAGGCTGAACAACCTTGCTGTTCCACTTGGAAGTTTGGTTTGCAAGTGAGTGTTGGCAGCAGTTGCAAGTACCCCGCCGCCATTGCGTGACGTGTATCTAATATGAAGAACAACATCTGATAAAGACGCAAAATCGAAATAGTTGTTTTCAATAGGCATATTGATCTGCCAATCGCTGATAACGCCTGCACCCTCAAAGGGAAGATAACGTTCATCATTAAAGTTTAACTCAAACATACCGCTGTCATTCTGTGCATGGCTGGTTGCAATGGAAGATATTTCTCCATACATGGTTCTGAAGCGCGTATCATCTTCCTGCTTCTCGTAGTTGCCGCCTGACAGGGTGGCATCCATTCTTGTTTCATTTTTTAATAATGAAAGCGAACAATTTACACCGATAAACGGCCCGGTTATGCAAGGAATGCTGAGGGATACGTTCTTTATTCGTCGCATATAATGACCGGGGTAATCCATATCGAACAACCATTCATGCAGGGAAATGGTGCATTTCCCAGTTTCCTTCAGGGTTATAAGGCTTAACGGCGCCATTTGGGCCAGTGAAATATGTTTGGTTATTTCAAATTCGCGCCGGTTCTGGTTTAGATATTCCGCCTCCAGTTTCCTCAGGTCATTCATCAGCTTATCGCCCGACAACAACCCTTTCTTAAGGCTGTCCCAATAGCCAAATTGAACAATATTGGAATTTGTGATTCCCAATTCATGCTGGTAGCACTTCTCCGCTTTTTTGGCCATATCGAAAGCCAGTTGATACGCCTGAAAATACACAGTTGATATTTGCGTAATCATCCAACTGTATAACTGATCGTTAGAGAACTTATTTCGCATATAATCATCCACAGTTTTGGCATTCTCGATCTCCAATTCCTGATTTTCCAATTCTTTTTCGGCAATAGCCTGTCGTATTATTGCCGCATTGATTTGGAACTGAATTTGATTTTTTTCTATAGTAGCTAAATTTGCTTGATGTTTATTTTCTTCATCCCTTCGAGTGTATGATCCCTGGGTTTCAAGCATCGATCCACCGGAGTGAGCTATTTTGCCGAGTCCTTCGAAGAGCGCCGCAAATTTGGCAGCAGACTTACCCGCCTGCTCTCCGCCAAATTCAACTAAGGCGGTTGGTGTACCACCAAATCCCTCTGCACCTGCGTCAAATTGGGGAATTAAATATATTCCAGCCGCAATTGTATTCGCGATTGTAGCCGCTATTTCAGAAACTATCCCAATTCCATGTGCAATTGCTCCTGAAATTTCCCAATCATTCATTCTCGGTATATCTGAATAATACGTTTCTTTCTGTTCAGCCAGTTCTTTCGCTTTATTCAAACTACCAATTGTTTCTACCGCTTCATCGATCTGTTTCTTACGAATTTCCTTAACAGCTTCAAGCAATTGAATTTCATGCTGAGATCTCAGTAAAGAAAGTTTTTCTACATCCTTCTTTTCAAGAGCGCTCAGCAATTTCTCTCCAAGAATTTTCACTTCATTGCAAAATTCAATCGCCTTTTGTACCACGATTCTGAAACGGTAATGAGGAGTAGGTGCACTCAAATCATTCAGCACGCTACTCAAATCCATTCCGGCAGCGGCGGCTTTCACAAGCAGGGCAGGATCAATAGGTGGCTCAAACAACGGCAGTTGACGCACAACGCCTTGGATGTTCATGCAATGTCGGATTTTAAACAGCCGGTCTTCCACCGTATCCCAAAATTTGTTCAGATATTCGTTATTAGGTATGCAGAAATAAAATGTTTCCAGCTTGGGGACCGGTTCGGAACCGGATGCGGAAGGAATAACGGTGATTGGCAACAAAGTGTCCCCAAGTATTACATCCACGCGAGCATTGCCGAACTCATCTAATTTGGTTTCCAGTTCATTAAATGTCAGTTCCTCATGTTTGACATTCGGAACCTTTTTGGGCCGGTCTCCGAGAATTTCATAAGCCAGCATGTACAACAATGATGCTTCGTTAATTGACTCAATGGTATCTCTTTTGAAAAGCATATCTCCCCAAGCGATAAGGTTGTCAAGATACTTCATAACCACATTTTTCTGGTAGGCAACCGGACGGTATCGCGCGACAACATGCGGTTTAAAAGGGTTGTTTCTCCATGCTTTTAATTGAGATTCATTGTCTTTCAAGTTTATGTTGGACAAAATAGATTGGATTCTCTGGTTGCGGTAATCATCTGAATTATAGTTAAAAAAAGGTTTTGTAATCCAGTAGCGTTGCGGGACGGGGTAATCCTCAATATTCGTAGGATCAAAAATATAATGGAACCAATGCATCGCATCTTCGAATTTCTGGTTCTGCATAAGCCGGCAGGCCACCATCAGCGGCGCATGAAAAAACAACTCCCAGTTGTATATAGAGTTTGCTCCACCAAAAGAGAAGTCCACTATATCCTTGTACTTTTGCGCACTGGACTCTTCACCGCCAACTATTACGTCTGAAGTTGGGGTATAGGAACTGAAGTTAAAATTATTTTTCGGCGCATACCATTCTGGTTTTGTTTGTATTTTCCGGTTCAGCAATCCGTCAATTCCATCTCTGTTCAGCTCCCGGATAAACAGCACGGTATAGGGGTGATAAAAAGGCATGAATCTGTATCTGCGATTCTTGCTTATTAGCTGTCCGTAGTTATTTAGCCGGGTTTCCCATTCAGGTTTTACAAAAAATGCCCTTTGGCTGTCCTGGTAAAAAAACGGATGATTATTCGTGACAGTATTTAGCTGTAAATCCTGTTGAGAGATAACCAGTTCAAAAGGAGAATTGGCTCCTGACAACAAAGTGGCGGTATTGGAGTTTTCCAATACTCTGAAGTAACGGTTATTCTTTGAATGTGTTCTATTATTGGCAAGGTGGGTATTATGAAAATGCATCCCGTTCGGGAGCCTTAAGCGAGGACCATACTCATATTGGGGATCCAACTCCTTGATCGCCTCACCGTCTTCCCCGAATTTCTCATGTACGTAATCGTAAGAGTCATCAAGCCATAAGTCTATTCCAAAAAAGTTGTAATGTCCGCCTAAACCTTTAAGCTTGACGTCTTTGATCTCTCCATCAAAAATAAAACTGGATGAGTGCCATGGCAGATAAGTTTCATTAAAGCGGTTTGCTGTTAAGTAAACCGGATTATTCTCAACTGTGACATTAGGGTCATAAAATTTGGTGTCGTTAAATTCCCTGGAAGTCGACAAATAAATATCCAGATAAAGTTCATTAAATTTAGCAAGATAGTATGGTTTCAAGTTATAGGAAAAATGCGGTCGTTCCCATGGATGAATCAATTTCTGCTTGGAGATTTTTTTGGGTGTCCACCCGCCTGTTTTTTTAACACTCCACCCCAATTGGACTTCGAGCAGTTTCATAGGCTCCGGTGCTTCTGTCGGTCCGGTAGTGGGCTGGGCCGCCGGAACTTTTTTGGTTTTCATCGGCTTTTCCATAAACTGTAGCCAAAATAGATGCAGCTTACGGTTATAGACTACCGGCGTAACGTGATCGCCGGTAATATCCACATCAATTTTTTCCCAGGCGCTCCAGGTGCTGTAGTTCATATCGTAAGTGCGATAATAATAAATGTTAGGGACCGCTTTGGTCCGTCCAATCACATGAACAATATTGGTTTCATATCCTGCTTCATCTGGATTTAAATCCTCCATCTGGTGGTACAGACCGCAAACTTCGAGGTGTGATACTTCATCCACTTTGTGCAGGTAGTTTTGAAACGCCTGTTCAACATTTTCCTTTGTGACCTCATTCTGCATCAATTCATTTTCCAACTCCTCGAAGAATGGAGACTTGTCATCACGCAGTTCCGGCTCCAGCCAGTTCTCAGGATAAAAGAATATCTTCCGGTTGGCTTCCCATATCCGGTAATTTTTCATCCATCTCCACTGCGACCAGGCATTTGGTGACGAAGTGTCTTCCTTTTCATCCTGAGTTACTTTGACATACCTGTTTTCCAGATTCAGGAAACAGCGTTGCACAAAAAGCTGAATTGAGCTTATGGCCTGCTTGATGCGTGAAGTAAGCTGACAGGCGTTCATCTCTACATCGATCAAAAAATATTTGTATAGTGAATTTGAATCCTCCCAGTAAAGGGGATTGGTAATCACGCCATTTACAATCTCGGGATCTACATTTCTTTGCGAATTTTCCAAATGATATTCCACAAGAGCGGTACGCTTCTTTTCCCGAATATCATCATGCAGCGGTGTAACTTTTTCCAGCCAGTCTTCCTGTTCATATTTGGATTTTACTGCCTGCCTGATTTGTACCGCGATATTTTCTTCCGATGCTGTACCAGCGGTAATATCCGCCCAGCCAAGCATGGTTTTTGCGTCAACGCCTGTAAGCTTCATCTGTTTAAAACATTTTAGTAGCCTGTGGTATAGCTTTGCATTCGCGTAATCCAAATTCCCGGGAGAATGCTGAAAACTGAGTCCATTATGAAGTGATGATATTTCAATGGAATCCCATTGAGTAAGCTCGGCTATTTCGGCAAAAATTTCTTCTTTTGCCTTCGCAGAATCCTGTGCCAATTCAAGAATGCTCCGAATAGAAGCATCTTCCGGTTCCGGGAATTCCGCCTTAAAGTTGAGGATGAGGTACAGATTATGCCAGCCGTCAAAATCGTTAGGACTTAACATCGCAGTTAACGGTAAATCTGAAAAGTTAACCGTTTTTACCGAACTGTTGTTTGTAATAAACCATTTCAGATCCTTTGTTTCAATTTGCATTTTTGAAACCAGGAGTGAAATTTTGTGCAATAATGCATAGGCATTAAAATGTGTTGGAAAGTTTGTGGAATTAATTTCTTTGTAACCGCCTGAAGAGTCTTTTGTAATTAATTCTTCATCTTCCAATGTTTTCAATAGGGAATCCGTACCGCCTGAAACCACAATATTCTCTAATACTGCGGCTGCCTGCTCATCAGTGAGACCGAAAGAAGCGGCAATATGCGATTTAATCTGATTTTCATTTTGGTTTAATAAATTATTCAGATTTAGCTGTAACATCTGAATGTTACCTACTAAAATACCTTTGCTTGTGGCTGTAATGGCCGTCGTGTCAAAGTTAATGATAAAGTTGGTTTCCTCAACGGAAAAAGCGGCTGTTGTGAAATTTTCAATGGCTGATTTCAATAGAGTCTGCAATGGGGTAAGTGCTGTAATCATTGAGGCATAGGTCATCTCGGATAGTGCAGCGGCATCAAATGCAAGAATGGCGTTGCGATCCGCGATACTTAATTTAAGCTGCGCTACTTTTTCTTTATTTGATTCCAAAATTTTCCGTAACGATTCTATCAGTTGGGTGATTGTCTCATCTCTTAAGCCTATTGGAGATTCCGGATTGTAATTTAAAATATAGTCCAACTCCCGAATGGAGAGTCCTGATGATTTGATATGTTCCAGATGTTCAAGGCTGTCGAGCAAAGCTTGAATGGAACTGAATGGGTCCGGGCTATTGATGATACCGAGGAACAGAAACAGTTCAATTACGCTTAACTTCAAAGACCGGGCCAGATAGGCGTAGCGCAATAGCGTTGAGAGCGTCGAAACGGACAGATGCTTATCCGTCTTTTCCGCTACCAGTAAATCGAAATCCGTCTGCTTCAAGGCAAGCGCCGAAAGAATGGTGGGCACAGGCGTATATCCGTTATAAGGCGCTCCCTCATTCACTCCCAAGACAATTGCATTATCTAACGGTTTTGGCTTATTGCTGCTATCAAGCGCTTCAAAATTCTTGTCGACCGGATTGGTAACGGCTTGGTTTTGAAACAGTTTGTTGTATAAAGGCTGAATAATTACATCGGGCCTGTCTGGTATTACCCTGACTTCCCTGTTGATGTCTCCAAAGAAGGCGAGAAGTGTTTCAAACGGCAGTTTTAGTTTTTCCTGCAACTGTCTGAATCGTTTTAAATTGATCAGGGTATCATCATTAATTGCATCGGTGCCGATCTTCGAATTCCGGATAAGCAAATCCAGTTGCCACATTGCCCATCCGGTTTTTCTCCACAGACGGATGAAGCGGTGCATCAGGTCTAGTTTCGGCAGCGATAAGTTGCTTACGGACTGAACGCCGGTATCACAGGTATCAATTGGCCGTTCTATCTTGCTTACGGAAGAAGATTCCGGATCATTGACAAATTTTACCAGCAATAACTCAAGCACCTCGTTATAACTGAGCTTTGTCCTTTTCATAAAAAGATCAGCAGACATGCTCGTTGGTGTGGTAAATCCCCAATAGTTTTTTTGTGCTGCCTCTGTTTGCCGTTTTGTAACAATCAAATTTCTTTCCTTGGCTGAAATGCCAAAATATTCTGCTGCTATCGCTGCATCGCTCGGTTTTTTGCTGGTAGGGTCTGAACGATCCTGGAAAGCCTCCATCAGTTTATAGCGAGGCACTCTTAAGTGATTTAAGTAGGTCCGGGATTCTTCCTGCCAGAGATTAAAACAGGCGCTCATGGGAAAATCGGCGTTGGCAATAGTTGTATATGCACCCGATTGAATGTATTGCGGTATGGCCCGTAATTCCTTTTGAGACAAGGTGGTCTGATAAATGAAATTGTTATTCCCGACAAGGTTGTTTTCCAGAATTTCACATACCAGGTCAATGTACGGCAACGGAGTGTCCGTATTGACACAGTTAAGTTTTATGTTGCCCAGATCGGGTCTTCTTTCAAACAGGATCTTTTTTACGGTCTTATTCTTGTCTATCGCCAAATGCTCATTTAAAAATCGCAGCATGTCCGTTAAATAGGCAGATGGGCTGTACAACGACTTGCAATGAGGGCAGTCACAATAATCCAGGGAGCCGAAAAGTGTTTCCAGGTCTGGAATATCCCCGATTGCCTCCTGGATTTCGGTTTTAGAATAGGTATGGGGAATGATGGCCCGAGGCATATCCCTGTATAATTCACGCCTGAAATCCATCAGACGTGCCAGAATCTGCATATACTGCATCTTGGAAGATTCGTACAGACGAAAACTGTCCGCTTCCTTTACTCCTTTAGCCTTCATCAAACTTTTCAGACGATCCCGGCCCATGAAATAAATTTGCATGGAACTGTGAAGCCCTTCATTGATTAAGACTGAACCGGCAGCGGTCTTGGTGGTAATCTTGTGAACCCGCTGAACGATTTTCAATTCTTCTTTTGTTTTGGCATCAATCGTTATCTCAGGATTGTCGAGCAAATACTTATCAAGATTATGCTCGCGAAGATTAAAATCCTCTTGTGTGTCAATGAATTTCTCTATTTCTCCAACTTTTGTAAGTTTCGGCGTTTTCTTTATTGCACCAATCAACGATGATGCCGGATATAAGAATTCAGCCCTGCTCTTGATCGCAGCGGCAAAATTGCCCACTTTTTCGGCAACCGTATCACCTGGCATGTTTTCAGGGACCTGACTGCCGTTCTCCTTAATCAGGTCTTCCAGGTCGCACTGGCTCAACTTTGCAATATCGCTCACTTTTTTTAGCTTGTCCGAATCAATCCTGATCTTGTCTTTTAAAAAGGTTATCGTTGGCATATGGTTTTTGGTGAGATTGCCGGTTTCAACAGTGGTCACGAAGTCTTTGATGGCTTCAGTTCCAATCTTGGCTTCATGTGTTTTAATCTCATCCCAGAAAGATGTATTAACCCCCTTATTGTTGATGAAAACGGTCGCGATTGTTGAATAGTGGCCGGAATCAATCCTGGATTGTTCAAGCAAAGACTGGAGGTTTCCGTTGCCGACCAGAATAGGTTTTGTCAGGGTGAAATTTTTCCGCTGGTTTTGCGATCCCTCCAAGATATTGCTTTTGTTCACCTTTATCTTTTGGGAAACAATATTTTGCGCAACTGCGTTATCAATCGCCTGCTCTTGAGCAGCATCATCAAGAAAGACGATTCCCGAGGCGGTTAATTCGGTAAGATGATCAATGGTTTCCCACTCGCTGGTTCCCCTGAGTAAATCACCCGGCAGATCGGCGGGAAGGTTCTGCCTGATAAAACCATAAAAGAGTTCGGCATCTAATGTGTCGACTTTAACTGATTTTGCAGCCCGATGTGCCAATACATGACACATAATGTTATCCGTGGATAAGCCGGTCTGAAAACTTAACTGGGTAATTTGTTTATCCGTTTCGGTTTCCTTGATATCTTCAATCCCCTTCTTGCCAAGCGCTTTTTGTAGAATAGCACCGGTAATTACATAGTCGGATTCACCGGCGTATTTGCCGTTGTATTCGATTTCACCTTTTTCGTTCCTGCTCTGGGTAAAATTGATCCAGTGAATCGGGTTCACGTTATAATGTGTCTGTTCTGCTATCGGATTTTGCTGATCATTCACTTCATAGAGTTTTACTACGAGATGAAATTTGTCCTTAATCTTTCCATTAACCGGATTGATTGGGGCATCATAAGCGATGTCGAAAAAGCCGTTTAAGAGGACTTTCTTAGCGCCAAGCGGCTCAATGCCTTCCTTATCCATGTCTTTCAAGAAAATCTTGACAACCATGTTGTTTTTCCGCTGCCAAAGCTCATTGCGGACAGACCCGCGAATGCGGTAACGGTGTTGGGTTGCCGAGCGCGGATTGGCTGCGGTTATCAGCTCATTGACAACACGGCTGGTAGCCCTGTCATAATGACCGGTCTGGGTAAGCCCTTTTTCCTTTTGCAGTTTCTTGATGGATCTGATGGTTGTTTTGCCGAATGTCTGGGTCTTGAACTCTTTTTCCGCAATCTTGTAGCCCAGGAAAGAGAGGCTTTTTTGCATTTCCGCCACTTTGGGAGAAACCATGTTCAACCGCAGGGGCTTGGTGACGGGTGTCAGTTCAATGGCAGGTGCGGCCTTTAGTTTTTTGACAAAAGCTCCTTTACTGGCCGCCACACTGGTTAATTTATCAAGCGTGGCTTTGCTTATTTCTCCTGTTTCCGGCAGTTTGTATTTTTTCTGAAATGCTTTTATCAGATTTTTCGAGGTTGTGCCCAGTGTTTTTTCCTTTAACTCTTCAGGGGCGATTTCCACCTCCAGCTTGGCTATGCTGTTTACCTTTAATAAGGTGTTATGCAGTTTCCCCAGTTGGGTTTTGGTGGAATATGTTTTTTTAATTGCCTCTTCATTCAGCTTCTCCAAAAGCTTTTCGTTCAGCCTGCCATCTGCCTTCATGCGGTATTTCTTCTGAAACTTCTTAATTGCCGTACGGGTCTCCTCCCCTGTGATACGACGATTCTTTTCCTCAGCCGGTATCGAAATATCGATCTTTTCGAGCAGAGTGTGCAGCTTCTCTATTCTGGTTTTGCTTCGGGTGTGGTGGAGGTCAAACAGCTCGACATTGAGCGACTCGACCGTTTCGGCATTCAGTTTTCCAGTGGCGGTAAGTTTGTTTCGCTTCTGGATTTCCTTTATTGCCTCAGCAGTTGTTTCCCCTATGCGCTTACTGCTTACTTCTTCAGCAGTAACCTTTAAGTCCAATTTTCCTAAAGCAGTATGAAGATCAGCAATATTACGCTTTGATATATTTTTTGGTGATATATTTAGTTTTTTCATGAGTTTTCTCCTTAAAGTAGTTCCAAACTATTATCATTTGTTAACTATAAGATTGTTTGAATTTTGGAGAGTTTGTTTCACCAAAATCTTGTAATTAAATATGCACCTAAACCTGCTATAGCTCCTACTATTGCCCCTACACCAGCTCCAACCACATTGCCAGCCACTGGCACTACTGTGCCAATAAGAGCACCAACAGTTGCACCAGCTGCTGCTGAGGCTATAACACCTGCTGTGATTCCTCCACTTTCGCTAGCACCCAAATCTCTGGCCACACCTTCGGCAAAGTGGCCGGCAGTTGCACCAGCAACCGCACTACCGGCTACAATCGGAGTGTATGCTGCGGCACTTCCAAACGCTGCACCTGCTGTTGTATAACCAGAAGCATATGCATACATTGATGCTGTCGCGAAGCCAATTTCTGCCTCTGCGACCAAAGGGACAAAAGTTCGAGTCGTCGCAAGTGCAAAATGACCAGCTCCTCCGGCTATGGTTGGACCTACGATATAAGGCAGTCTTGGGCCGGGCGATCCGGTCATTTCTCTTTGATGTGCTCTACCAGCTCTTGCATGGATAACTCTTTCAGTTGCGACTGTTCCATACCTTCTGCGCTGTACCTCTCTATGATGAGGATAGGATCCTCGATCTGCGTATGAGTGTGGGGTTGAATATCTTCTTCCACTTGGAGCTGTTCTTGGATAATTAGGATCATCAACTAAAGCTCTACTCGATTCCAATGGAATTAATCTTCGTGGATCGTTTGTAATCACCGGATCTAAATTGACACGCTGTCCTTCTCTCCATTTTAATGTGTGGTGGGCTTGCATGCTACGGTGGGTATATACATCAGGCCTAGCCTGCCGAGCAGCCGCCTGTGCCTCCGAAGCTGCCGCAGAATGACTAACGCCGGGTTGGCCTTGTGGCAGATCAACTTTTGGTATGGGTGCGGCAGGATTAGGAGAAGGTGGTACGGGACCAGGTTGAATTGCTTGTCTAGGAAGCAAAGTAGATGCCCCTCCACCTTCTGGTATAGACTCAGGCAGAGGTGTTGACTCGACTTCTTCCGATGCTGGCCCTTCTCCCTGTTCTCCTTCAGCAAGAAATCTCAATGATCCTTCAACAATAGTATATTCTGTTGCTTGCCAAAATGTTCTGCCTTCTGGATCTTCCAATTGCCTCGCAGCAGTGGCCGTTACTCTGACAGCTATCCTTCTTCCTTCATATTGGCCATCAATCACTGTACCGGTAATTTCAGAGCTGTTAATTTTTCTTAGAAATTGCTCTTCATTTCCTGTGTAAGCCCATTCCGGCCTATCCCAACTCACACCAATCATTCCATTTGGGTCGCGAAGCATAATCGGATTATTCGAACAATAGCGGAAAAGGTTTATCCCCCCTATAAACCCCGCTGGATCACTACTGGTCCATCTCCCCAACCAGGCCGCATAAAACCGCGCTCCGAAATAATAGAACCCGGTTTCATCATCCAGTTCCTTACCACTGAAACGATAACGCTTGAGGCTCAAATTAACGCCGCTTTTGCTGCTGCGATAGGCACTGCTGCCATAAGGGTGGTATTCTTCATAGGAAATAACAGTTCCATCCTCATCGGTTTCGAGCGTTGCCGATCCAAGATGATTGGTATATTGATAGCGTATGAGGTTTGTATTGAGCGGATTCGCCGGGTCTGTATTGTCTTCGTCCAGCAGTTTGGTATCCACCTGGGCGATCCTGCCAGTGTTGTCAGATATATGGAGAGTGGAACGTTCCAGCTTTTTGGTGTTGTTCTGATACTCCCGGTAAATTTCCACAGCTCCGAGGCAGATGCGCTCTGTTTTCTTTCCGCCCAACCGCTCAATGACTTTCCGTATTCGCATTCCGCCAAGTCCAAATACATAGAATGCAAGCCCGCCGCCAAGAAGATTGACCATGGTGAGCTGGTCCATGAAATTCCAGGCCATTTCGGTCAGGTGCGGCATTTTGGTCATATTGCCGTGGATGTCGTGCTGGTATATTGCAGTATATGGCCCTGCCTCAATATCCTCCGGCAGACTTGTGCTTTTTAGACGGTTGGTGTTGTTGCCGGGATCATCCTGATATTCGTAGCGGTAATGCCGCTTCCAGGTTAAATCATTACTGCTGTGGTGCATCAGGGTGATATTGCCGCAGTCATCATATTCATAGCGTTCGGTATATTGCCTGACCGCGTTCGCCTGGTTGGGATGGGGCAGTTCGCTCAAGAAGGGCAAGTCGGAATGATCGCGCTGGGCATCGTTACCCAGACCAGCGTGTTCACGGCCAGTCGCCATCAGCAACTGATAGGTTGCATCGTATTCAAACCTGCTCTCGGGTTTTACCACCGCGTTTTTAAAGAAATGGGTTTGCTGGGCGTCGTCTCTGGAATAGACAATATTGCCGACCGGGTCAAAGGTGTAATGCAGGTTTTGCAGGCTCTGGGCATCCGACGCCCCGGTTTTTTTGGTAACAAGATTTACCAGACGGAAGGTTTTCGGGTCATAGAAATAATTGGTAATCAGTCCGTTGCCATACTGAGCGAATTGCCGCTGGCCCTTGGCGTCATACTCCTGGTTTTCAAGAAAAGTGACAAAATCACCTTGTCCCAGGATTTGTACCCGCAGCGAATCAAGGGCGTTGGCTTCATTGTATTTTGGTTCAACCACTGACTTGTCAGGCAGGGTGACCAGGATTGGCCTGTTCAGAGCATCAAGTGTGGAAGAAGAAGAAAAAACCTCATCTTCGAGACATGGTGCAGCGGCTGTTTCAATCGCTGAAACAGTTGTCAGTCCTTCCAGGGGCTTCCAGTTAATTAGTTGTTTATATTCTTTGGTAAGCTGTCTTTCCACTTCAATAACGTTGCCCTTGAAGTCAACCTTTTTCAGCGTAACAACTCCCGCCTGATCATAGAGCTGATATGCCTGCCCTTTTAAATTACGCTGAATGGCCTCGGCACCGGGAAAACTATCTCCATATACCACATGCCCGAAAAGGGTTTCCTGTCCACCTTCCTTGACAAAGGTGCTTATGGGACGGTGCAGCGGGTCGAAAGTGCTTTGCAGTTCGCGGATATCGTTGTCCCAGACTTTAACCGGTCGGCCCATTACATCGGCAAATGCCCACTGTTCCCCTTTTTCCGCGCTTTTCCCGTATATGGCCGAGCCGAGCAGGTTGGTATAAGACTCGGAGACTTTCCTGCCTAACTGGTCATACATTCTGGTATAGCGGCCGGCCGGATCGCTTTCCGAATAAACCGTTCTGGTTTTGCCGTTGCCGTAATCTACCACCGCATAAAAGGTTCGGCCGAGGGAGTCCGTATGAGCAGTTCCTGGCGTATTGTCATGTTTGGCGGCAAGCCATGCAGCCCGCTGTTCAGCATTGATCGGCTCCGAGGTTGTGGCGGGGTCCGGGCTTCCCCTGTCGATATACCACTGGCTGTCTTTTACCGTGTCATTGGGATCGAATGACTTGAAAAACCAGGCGTCAAATTCTATTTTGGAGAACGTTCCGTTTGGGAATTCCGTTCGGGTGTTTCTCCCCACAGGGTCGTAATAAATGATTGGCGTTACGCCGGTTTCCACCAAGGCGTCTTCGCTTTCATATTCGTGGGTGTCGCTGAAATACGGTTCGTATTGTTTTACCGGCTTACCTTTGTTATTCAGGATGGTTCTGCCGTTGCCGATCCATCGTGGGTCAGCTTCTACTTCTTCAACCTCTTTAGTGACACTGTTCCATTTTTTGGCTTTTCCCGGTTCCGCCTGGGCTTTGGCCATTATCACACCGCCGACGCCGTCAGAATAAACGTAGCTTTCCTGCCAGCGGGGATTGGATGCCCCGTGTTGTTCACGGGCGAAGGTATGAACAAAGTTGGGCTTTTTATTGTTCTGCCAGTTAAAGAGGTCATACTCCATTCGGGCGGTGGGGTCGGCAAGTGTATCGCCTTCACCCTCTCCCTCCTTGCCCATGACGGCTGATTTTATCACCAGACCGAGTTCATCGGTTTCCACTGCCGCCCGATTCAGATTTGCATCAGTGACCTGTATGGGAGAAAGGGTGCGATAGTCGTTGAGCGAAGAAACTGTATTGCCGATGGCATCGATTGCTTTTTGTACCATCAGGGTGTAGCTGTCATATTCCACATAACTTTCATTGCCGAACACATCTCGAACGCCGATTGGATTATAGAAATTACTCCTTGGATCGGCAGCATAAATGGCCGTTCCCGAGTGCGTCCACCAATGCTCGTCGCCTTCAGAGTGTTCATATTTGGCATCCGCCAGCATGGCGTCGGTGACCTTGGTTCCATAATATTTGCTCACAAGGTTTTTGGTGAATGCCAACTGGTATGATTTATAACCGATAGCAAGTTCGGATAATTGCCCCAGCGCCATCGGGCCGCTCAGGTCGTCCTTCAGAAAGTAAGCTCGACCATGGCTGGTCAACCGTTTTTCAAAACCTGCTGTAAACTCCTCTTCAAACAGTATTTCCGCAGCAGCAGCAATGTTGGCGGCCAGGGTCTGTTTGGAAATATAAAATTCCGGAGGTTGGGTGATACCGGAAATTTCGTAAGCTTTTGACTCGTAGCCAGCCCGCAAGCGGTAAACATTGTCTGTATTAATATCGTTTGTGAAATACGCTTCGCCATACGTGACGTGCAGCTTATTTTGCTCGTCCCAGACCTTATCGGGAATATCATTGGGGGCGACAGGCCTGCTTGCTCTGGGATAGACCAGGGATGCAGACTTTGTGACATTGCCCAGCTCATCGGTATCGAGAACATAGGAGTGGGCTATACGCGGATCCGCCGGATTTCTTTCGTAACCATAAGAAATAGACTCGGAAGGAATAACTAAAAACGACGCATGTTTGTTTTGACCCTGGGGCTGTATCCTGCGGATCTCAACAGTTGACTGAGAAGCGGAATAAGGATAAACGCTTTTATCCGTATTATCTTCTGCGTATGTTTCCATCCTTAAAGGAAGGCCTTTGCATGCCCTGTAGGCTTCTTTCAATTCCTGTAATGACAGGTCATCCTCAAATACCGTTTCAGGCAAGTCGTATTCGGCAAAATTACCATTATTGAAATATTCACTTTCGCATTGGTGTAAAATTTTTTTGTGTCTTAAATATGCACCTGTATGAAACCAGGAAACCGTCCTTACCGGGGGTTGATGCAACTCTTCTTCTACAACATTCCTGGCGGCATTGATTTGAAATTGGCTGAATTCTTCGGTATCCAATTGATCAACTCTGGCAAAACCGCGAAATTCCCTTTCATGGTGATCGAAATAGCCGTGCCGGTAACGATAAGAACTGATAAAGACAGTTTCGCGTATTTTATCCTCTATTCTTGTTTTCGATATGCAATGAACAGGAAACGGTAGCCTGGTAATCCATTCCTTGCTCTCTTTTTTGTCTTCGAGGTAAAAATGGGTGGAGGACTTATACTCAATTGATACCTCTTTGCCGCAATTGTTTTGATAACCGATAAACAGACTCGGTTTTTTGTTTCCCATCAGATCAATATACTGTGAGGGTTGCCGCGCATCTTGCGGCAGGGCGGATGAGTAAACAATACAGGCCGTGCCTGATCCGAGAAAGTCAAGGACGGAAACGTCGGAAAGATTATGGATGCCAGGAAACGCTGGAATGATTTGCGGTTGCTCCGTCAAAGCATTACCGTTTAAATTCATCCAGACCCGGAAGTCATTTTTACCGAGGTAGACAATATCCATCGTGCCGGAACCGTCTATATCGGCCAATCGTAAATAGGCCGGGTTGAAATTGCCGGTAAAATCGAAGATCGGCGCATTGTCCATGGCCACCTTGGCGCCGAAATGACCATAACCCAGATTGGGCCAGTAGCAAACTTCCCCGTTTTTTATGCGCACAATATCTGTCAGTCCGTCGCCGCTCATATCCGCAAGAAAAATCGACTGGGAGCGGTCTTCAAATAGAATGGCCGGGCCTTTCTCCTCATCAATCGCTTTGGCAACAGTCCGGGAAACCTCAAATCCTTTTTCGCCCGCGCCGGGGTACCAGCGCATCGTGTTTTCCTCTGTAAACAACAAATCAGCAACCCCGTCTCCATTTAGATCCATGGGCCGCATATTTGGATCATGTGTGTCTATGTTTGGAAAGGATTCAAACGGTTGGAAAGGTTCCCACTCTTCTTCAGGGGTAAGTTTAAAAAAACCTTTAGGTTCATTATCATATTGGACAAGGCATTTGACACCGTTTCCTTCAAGTTCCTGAATTGCCAATGACCCGGCAGTCAGGCCGCTGAACGATGGCTTTGGAGCCACAAGCTTTGCCCAGGAAAAATTTCCGTTTCCAAGGTTTGATTTATAAAACCAGCCATTCGCCTGTTCAGAAAGAATTCCGGAAATACCTTCACTGAATAAATCAATCCACAAGTATCTGCGATCGGCGAGTCCGGCAGGTGCATGGATTGAATGATCGGAATATACCTTTTTAACCTGCGTATTCCATTCATGTGGTTGGTAATCAATCTCCAAGTCAGGCAGATGTTTCATGCTGTATGAATTGGCGGCATTGTCCCACTTGTGGCCGTTTTGCCTTGCTTTTACCAGAAAGGAAAATCCTTCTGTATTATTGTTTCCTTTCAAGGACAGTTCGTCATCGTAAGTAAGTTCCAGTGATTTGACGAGATAGGGTGAATGGGGCAAGTCAGACACTTCAAAGCAATGAAACACCAGTACGCGGCTGCATCTGCGGTATGTTCTTATCTCAAAGCCGGAACGAAAAGATGAAAAGGGGTCTTTTCGACATTTCCAGTTGTTCTTTTCCTGATGAATATTTTTAGGAATTGGTGTTGTCGTATCGTGTTCACCATAGTCGAAAACTGCATTGAATAGAAAATCGTCTTCTTCCGGTATGGCGTCACCTGAATAACAGGGCTGCTTGTTACCATACATGATCTTTTTGATATACGTCTGAGTACATTTGTTTATCTTGTTCTTTTCACTTAAAAGAGAGGGAATACCTGAAAAGTCTTCTTTCTTGTATTGGTAGATTAAAATGTTTCCTTTGTCATCGTGAGTTCTGCAAAGGAGCCACTTGAAAGTTTTTTTGGCATTTTGCGGATCACTGATTCTACTTTCAGGTGTTAAACCATAGTAGGAATAAATATTGTCCTTGTTGATAGTTCGCCAGTGGACATAACCGTTGCTATTTTCTTTCCATCTTTCTATTCTTGCGAACAGGCCTTCTATGCGAGGCCTGTATCGGGTAACCGTATAGTTATTACCGTTTTCAGTTCGTTGTCTGGAATATCGGATCCTGTTTTCGCCCTGCTTTTCTAAAAACGGAACCAGGTCTTCAACCCCTGATAAAATAAAAGTGTCAGACTCTTCTTCATCTTTATACTGAGGCAGTTGTTTCTCGGTTTTCCTCGCTATGGATGGAATAGCCAGATCCCATCCCAGACCAAAAGGGCTGTTTCCAGAACCAGAATTATAGATTAAATCGACAGCTGGTATGAAACCATTTCGTGACGGGCTTAATGGGACAGGTATAGCAAACGAAGATGTACCGGTTATCGCGTTTACCTGGAATTTTTCTTCAATTCCTTTTATAGCACCTCCACCTTTTGGCAGAGAAATAGCAGGAATTTGATTTTTACCGAAATCAGCAGTATTTATTTGGGTAACCGTGTTACTGCCGTTTTCTGAGTTCTCTTGAGAGTCTAAATTAGATTTGGGAGAAATATTTTCCATTTAATATCTCTGGGAGTTACGCAGTTGAATATTAACATCCTGATTTTTATGGAAGCGAATATTGCACTGCACAAAAACCGTTCTTGAAAAATCGGATACTTTAAAAAGCTTCTGATCGAATTGATCCAGATTATCAAAATAAAGCGAAGCTTCCATCGTAATTTTGGAGCCGAAACGGCAGTAACCCAAGTTGGGCCAGTAGCAGACCTCCCCGTTTCGGATGCGCACCAAGTCGGTAAGACCGTCTCCGCTGAGATCGGCCAGATATATGGATTACAGCATTGTCCTTGTCATCGCGGGTTTCACTGATCAGCCAACTGAAAATTCTGCTCGGCTTTATATCACCTGATTCGTCTATATCGACAGGGTCGAATATCCTCGAATTGTTATCTTTGCCATAAATCGTGAGAATGTTGTCCTTGGAAATGGAGCGCCAATGCACATCCCAGGGGTCATCAACCTTGGTCCAACGCTCAATCCGGGCAAACAGCCCTTCAATGCGGGGGCGGTAGCGTCTCACTCTGTATTGCTTGCCGTTTATTTCTCGAATTTCTTCATAAATGACGTGTTTGCCGTCTTTGAATGCCCAGTTGCCTTCCCTATCTTTTTCAAACTCAGGAACCAGATCTTCCGCGCCTGAAAGGATAAAAACATCCGATTCCTCGGCATCTTGGTATTTAGGCAACCCTTTATCGGTCTTGCGGGTGATCGAAGGCAGGGAAAGATTCCAACCGAAACCAAATGGGCCATTCCCTGAACCGGAATCGTATGAAACAGATAGTTCCGTACCAAACCTGGAACGACCGGGATTGGCGGCAATGAGTACTGTCATGGAGCCTGTGCCGGTAACCGGGTTGGCGGCAAACTTTTCCCCCATGCCGCGGATGGCCCCGCCGCCTTTGGGGAGAGAAATTGAGGGAGCAGAGGATACTTTTTGAAAATCAGCATTCTCTTCTGATTTTTTGTCTTGGGACATGGGCAACTCCTGATCTGATGTAAACAAAAGTTTACGACCTTTTCAGGCTTTCCCGCTGCCAAACATAATGGGAAAGGGAAAGAAAATGCAGTTGAAAAAAATTATGAATGATTCATATATTATAAAATTTTGTATGTCAATAAAAAAATCAAATTCATTAAAAAATATCTTATTAATTGCTTATAATTTAACTTTATTTTAATAATAATCCAATTTTTTTAAATGGTAACGGTGATAATATAACTGACAGATGAAGGGAAGAAAATGCAGTATATGATTTGTTCCGTTTCTTACCGGAGAAATTAATGATATTTTATCCGTTGATTCTTTCGATAATCCTCTTTCATGCATTCTTCTCTTTCATTTTTCATAATGAATTTCTGTATCCAACGCAACAATTTATTGACGGGTGTAAAGAACTGTGCCACAAATATAGATCATTTCAATTTTCAGGAGTAAGGAAGTGTCACGTTCATTCAAGCTCATTGCAGAATCGGGAGGAGCCCGTTGCGGCAGACTGGAACTGCTTCACGGAACCGTGCATACGCCCATATTCATGCCGGTGGGAACTCTGGGAACCGTAAAGGCTCTGTCCCCGGAGGAACTCAAGGACGCGGGCGCGCAGATTATTCTGGGCAACACCTATCACCTGTATCTGCGTCCCGGAACCGAAATCATTGATCTGTTTTCCGGGCTTCACCGGTTTATGAACTGGAATCGCCCCATTCTGACTGACAGCGGCGGATTTCAGGTCTTTTCCCTTGCCAAACTGACCAAAATCACGGAAGAGGGCGCAAATTTCCAGTCCCATATTGACGGTTCCCGGCATCTGCTCACGCCGGAAAAATCCGTGGAAGTGCAGATCAGTCTGGATTCCGACATTCTCATGTGTCTGGATCAGTGCATTCCGTATCCGGCAGAGGAAAAACAGGCAAAAGATGCTCTGGAGCTCACCACCCGGTGGGCGCGGCGGTGCAAAAAAACATGGGAGGAAAAAACCGGGTGGAAAAATATGCTGTTTGGCATTGTGCAGGGCGGAATGTATGAAAATCTGCGCAGGCAGTCCGCAGAGCAGTTGATGGAACTGGATTTTCCCGGATATGCGCTGGGCGGACTGAGTGTGGGAGAACCAAAGGAAATGATGTATGATGTGGCTGAATATGCTTTGCCGCTTCTGCCGGATGACAGGCCCAAATACATTATGGGTGTGGGAACTCCTGAAGATTTGGTGGAACTCACGGCACGGGGAGCGGATATGTTTGACTGTGTCATGCCCAGCCGCAATGCGCGCAACGCGCAGTTGTTCACCCCCTGCGGAACCCTGAACATCACCAATGCCCGTTTTCGCGATGACACCGGCCCGGTGGACAGCAGATGCGGATGTTACACCTGCCGGAACTATTCCAGGGCTTATCTGCGGCATCTGTACATGTCCAGAGAACTGCTCTCCTATCGGCTGAACACCATTCACAATATTCATTATTATCTGAATCTGATGAAGCAGATGCGGGAAGCCATTGGTGCGGGTGAATTTGAGAATTTCCGGAAAAAATTTCATGCAGATTTGAAACAGGGGGAAAACAATGACAATTGAGGTATGGGCAGCCTTTGCTTTGGCTGCGGCAGTCATTCTGGTTATACCGGGGCCAACCATCATTCTGGTGGTCACTCAGGCCATCACGCATGGCCGGAAATCTGTGATTCCTTTGGTCATCGGCGTCATGTGCGGGGATTTTGCGGCCATGACCCTGTCCCTGCTGGGGCTGGGAGCGATTCTGTCTGTATCTGTTACGCTTTTTGCCATACTCAAATGGATTGGCGCTGGCTATCTGTTTTATCTGGGGATCCGGCTGTGGCGATCCGATCCGGAAAAAGCCAAAACCGCTTTGTCTGACGGAACCGTTTCCGGCAGATCCCTGCTGAAAAGTTCCTTTGCTGTCACAGCACTCAATCCCAAAAGCATAGCGTTTTTTGTCGCGTTTCTGCCCCAGTTTGTCAATCCGCGGGAACCTGCTGCCATGCAACTGCTGATTCTGGGAGCCACTTTTGTGTCAATGGCCGGGATCAATGCCGGAATATATGCGGTATTTGCCGGACAGTTGCGGGAAAAAATGCACAGCATCCACGCGCGGAAATGGTTCAACCGCTGCGGTTCAGGTGCGCTCATTGGCGCGGGCATCTTCACAGCCGCTATGCAGAAAAGTTCATGAAGAACTGAGCAATGCCTTTGACGTAAAAAGCGAAGGAGTGCCAAACTGAAAAGTTTGGCACTCCGGACAGCGCGTTTCCGGTTTATGTCAATGGCATTGATATATCAGGCAGGAAATGACAATAAACAATTAAGGAGAAAAACCATGAAAGAAAAAGTACAGGCTGCATTGAACAAAATCAGACCCGCTCTCCAGAGAGACGGCGGGGATGTGGAACTGGTGGATGTTTCGGCGGACGGTGTGGTGAAAGTCCGTCTGCAGGGTGCATGCAAGGGCTGTCCCATGTCCCAGATGACCCTGCGCAACGGCATTGAACGGGTGCTGCGTCAGGAAGTGCCGGAAATCAAGGCTGTGGAGCCTGCCTGATCAGACGGGGAGAAAGCCATGATTGCAAAAAAAATCAGTGCCGTGATTTCCAAATCCTCCTGGATACGGAAAATGTTTGAGGAAGGCGCAAGACTCAGGGCACAGCACGGCGCGGACAGGGTGTTTGATTTCAGCCTGGGCAATCCCAATCTGAAACCGCCGGAGGCATTTGAAAAAGCACTCCGGGAGATTCTGGATTCGGGTGAGGCTGCGGATCACGGCTATATGCCCAATACCGGCTATCCATACGTTCGCGATGCCGTGGCCGGAACTGTGACAAAGGAACAGGGGATTCCTGTAACAGGAAATGAAATCATCATGACCTGCGGCGCGGCAGGGGCCCTGAATGTGGTGTTCAAGACCATTTTCGATCCCGGAGATGAAGTCATCACACCCGCACCCTGTTTTGTGGAATATGCCTCCTATGCGGACAACCACGGCGGTGTGCTGAAAACTGTATCCGCAAATCCGGATTTCACCTTGGATTTGGCAGCGATGGCCGCAGCCATTACGGAAAAGACCAAGGCTGTTCTCATCAATTCCCCCAACAATCCCACGGGTCAGATTTATTCAGCCCAAAGTCTGCGGGATTTGGGAAAACTGCTCGCGGAAAAGGGGAAGGAATTCGGACGCACCATTTATCTGCTTTCAGATGAGCCCTACCGCAAAATTGTTTATGACGGTGCGCAGGTTCCGGGCATTTTTGGTGCGTATGCCGAAAGCATTATCGCGACCTCCTATTCCAAGGATCTGTCCATTCCCGGAGAGCGTCTGGGATACATAGCGGTAAATCCAAAGGCTGCATACAAATCCGATCTGCTGGCCGGAATGGCTTTGTGCAACCGGACCCTGGGATTTGTGAATGCTCCGGCCCTGATGCAGCGCGCGGTGGCCCGTGTGCAGGGCATCAAGGTGGATGTTTCCCAATACGCACGCAAACGGAAACTGCTGTGTGAGGGACTCGCGGACTGCGGATATGAGTTTGTCACCCCGCCCGGAGCGTTTTACCTGTTTCCCAAATGCCCCGTCCCGGATGATGTGGCCTTTGTGAAAGCTCTGCAGGAGGAACTGATTCTGACTGTGCCGGGCAGCGGCTTCCTCGGCCCCGGCCATTTCCGCATAGCGTTCTGCGTGGAGGACAGCACCATTGTCAATGCCATGCCCGGATTCCGGAAAGTGATGGCAAAGTACCGGTAATATGAATTCCGAAAAAGATTTCATCAAAACCCTCAGGGTTTATAACAGGTTATTTTGATACAGACCCTGATCTGAAACAGAAGTTTTTCAGGCATAACGTTTTTCAGAAAAACCGGATTTTTCGGAAAAATCCGGTTTTTTGAATATATGAAAACTTCTTTTTGCCTGCCTGCAGGTATCTTTTCAATGGGGAATCGGTATGATACTGAGAAATCCGAATTCAATGAGCACCCAACTTACGGAAAAATCATGGCACGAAGGCAGGATAAAGATCCTCCTGATCAATGAGGATTTGGGGCTGTAAGGAGTTCCTCTCAATGGAAAAACCGTTGGAAACACTTGTGAAACCTGCATCCCTGCGCAGGATTTTTCAGACTTTGGGGACCATGTATCTGATCTGGATCGGCATTTGCCTTTTCGTGTTTCATGCAGGCAATCTCCTCTCTTTGGATAAAAACACTTCCCATCTTTTTTCCCCTTTTTCCATCCTCTTTTTCCTGTTCCTTGCCTCCCTGCTTACAGCCATATTCATGATCAATGCCGAACCCCTGCTTCGGGAACATCACCGGTTTCGGAAAGCACTGCTGCTGCTGTGTGCTGCCATAAGTGCGGGACTGTTTGCCTTTGTCCGGATAAGCGGAAATCCCCATCTTTTTGTTTATATTGCAGGAACAGCCAATCTGCTGATCTTTGCCAATCTGCTGGGTTCCTGGATTGCAGCGCCTTTGAAAAGACCCCCGGAACTGCTTCCGCTCTGTCTGGTCATGGCCTTTGTGGATATATTCAGCGTGGCAGGCGGCCCCAGCAAAGAAATTGCGGAAACTCTGGAAAAATACTACCGTTCGGGAATGAAAGGCCCCGCGCCTGCCGGGGATTTCATTGTGATCAAAATTCCGGTTCCGGGGCTGGAAAAACTGGTTCCCCTGTTTGGCCTTGCAGACTGGATCATTGTTGTTTTTCTGGCAGCTTATGCGGCAAAATTCACCATCCGCGACAATATCGCTGGGCAGAGTCTGAGCCGCATGGTGAAAGACAGTCGGCTGTCCTTCTATTTTCCCATTCCGGTAATCGGGCTGATCGCGGGAATTTTTCTGGCCCGGTTTCTGGAAATTTTTCTGCCAGCGCTTCCGGTCATTGTTTTGTTTTTTCTGACATATATTATGATAAAACACCCGGAAGTCAGAAAGCTGACGCCCTCTGACCGCAAAATGATGCTCATCACCCTTGCGGTAATGGCAGGTCTGCTGGCTGTGCGCTTTCTTCTTCTCCGGCAGTTTTGAGCAGGCGCCCAGCGCCGATTCTGTCAGGCAGCGGACGTATATTTTTCATTAAAGCGTTTTTCAGCCTCTTCCGGCCCGATGAGAATCAGTTCATCATTTTTCTCCAGAATGATTTTGGGATCCGGATTGACCATCAGGCGCTCCCCTCTTTTGACAGCAATAACGCTGCATCCGGTTTCCTCACGGATTTTCATGTCAATAAGGGCTTTGTTTTCCATGGCGGGACTCAGCGCATTGCGGAATACGTTCAGTCCTTCTGAAATCATCAGGATTTTGTCCGGTTTGAGCAGATTCATAATCGTGGTGGTGCACAGGGAACTGAAGGACATGACCAGATTGGCTCCTGCGCGGTGAAGGGTGTTGATATTCCGATCCAGACTGGCACGGCTGATGATCTGCGCATCAGGCCGCAGCCTTCGGCAGTAAATGGTCAGGAATATGTTGAGATCATCATTATGGGTGGTGATGATGATGGAGGGCGTATCATTGATGCCAGCCTTTATGAGCACTTCCAGATCTCCCGCACTTCCCTGAATGATCTTGTAATCTTTGACAGCAATTCCCGGCTTTTTTTCCACCACCCGGTAATCAATGCCGCGGGCTTTCAGGGTTTCTGCAACAGCCATGCCCACACGTCCTCCGCCCAGCACAAGCACAGGTCCTTTGGAAAGATTTTGGTATCCGTGACATCCAATCTGTCTGTCATACTGATCAAGCTGTTTTTCTGTTCCTGCCAGAACCAGCACCGTGGTTTCACTGATTCTCGTTGCAGGTGTGGGCATCATAAACTTGCCCTGATTCCAGATGCCCACCACAGTTACGCCTGTGTTCTCACGCAGACGGCTTTCCATCAGGGTTTTTCCCTGCAGAGGGGTTCGCATGGCCGGAGCTTCGGCGATGAGAAGTTCATCAAAACTGCCAATGACATTGGCTTTCATGCTCAGGCCCGGAACCCGCCTTGCCAGTGCCCTGCCCAGCATTTTGGTAAACTGGAAAACATGGGTGCTTCCGGCCAGAAGGAGAATATCCAGGGAATCATCCAAATCCGCATTGGTGACAGTAATCACACGCTCGGAACATTCCCGTATGGTAAAAATGATGTTGGTGCTGGTCACATCATCATTGAGAACCACCACAAGTGCAGCCTGATGAATCCGAAGCCGCATGTAGGTTTCCGGATCATCCGGTTCCCCCACTGCCACATGATAGCCAAGATCATGCAGATCCAGTGCCTGATGCAGATCCCGTGTCAGAATTACATAGTTAATCCCATACTGCCTGAATTTTTCTGTCAGGTTCGCTGCCACATCATCAAAATGGGTCAAAATGATGTGATCCGACACTGTATCCGGCACAGAACGGGGCGCGCGCTCCCGGTTCTGTTTTTCCAGCCAGGGAGCATAGAAAAACTGTATGAAGGTGAAGGGCAGCATGACCATCAGAAAAACAATGCCGCTGAGCAGAACAATGATGGAAAACAGCTTTCCCAGATCACTGTGAAAGGTGATGTCCCCGAAGCCCAGGGTTGACATGACCGTGAGTGTCCAGTAAAGACCGGTAATCCATGAATACTGCCTGCCTTCATACAGCATGATGATATGAAACAGTATGCTGTAAAAGACAAAAAACAGTGTAATCAGCAGAAAAAACCTGAGCAGCAGTCTGGTGTTGGTTTTTCTGGTATTGCTTTTGAGCAGGGTCAGCAGTTGGGAAATTGCAAATTTCATCTGATCCTCACTGAATATGCAGTTTAATATCTGCCGCGAAGACGCAAAGACACAAAGTTTCACAAAGGTTTAATGCCCGGTTATTTTTCAGATTTCATATAAATTTTTCCCAAAATGTCAGGGTTTTGTTTTTTCCCCGCACACGCCGCACAGTTGGCAGCCTTCCTTCATGGGACAGGGCGGAGATTGTCTGCTGTCCAGTGCCCGTTCATATTCCCCGCGCAGAAAGGATTTTTTCACACCGTGATCAACGAAATCCCAGGGAAACAGTTCATCGGCAAATCTTTCCCGGCAGACATAAAAATCCGTGTTCATCTCTGATTCCTTCATGGTTTTTGCCCAGTTTCCCCTGTTTTCGTGCAGATGAAGCAGCAGCCGGGAAAGTCTGCGGTCACCCCGTGACAGAAGAGCCTGAAAATATGCCTGCCGGGGAGCGTCATGGTCAAGGCGCACATTGGGAATTTTTTTCAGCACAGTTTTTATGATCTTCTGTTTCTCACGGAGGTTCTGCACATCTTCCATCGCAGCCCACTGAAAGGGCGTGACCGGTTTGGGAACAAAGCTGTTCAGGCTCACGGTGATGGTTCCGATCCTGCCTTTGGCCCGGCTGGATTGCAGAAAACGCTGCCGGATTTTTTCGCACAAATCCGCAATGGCCAGCACGTCCGCCTCTGTTTCCGCGGGCAGACCAATCATGAAATACAGTTTGATGTTGGGGATGCCATTGGAAACCAGCAGTTCAGCGGCATTCAGAATATCGTTCTCGCAAATCCCTTTGTTGATGACACGGCGCATCCGTTCCGAACCTGCATCCGGTGCAATGGTTGCAGTTTTCACATGGCTTTGCCGCAGGGTTTCCAGCAGTTGCGGAGTAAGCGCATCTGCGCGCAGGGAACTGAAGGAAATCCGGATGTCTGATTCTGCATACGCAGCGCAGAGTTCCCCGATGCCGGGCAGATCCGACACTGCCGCGCCCATGAGTCCGATTCTGTGCGTGTGTCTGCTCCCCTCTTCCATGCACTCTCTGAGCAAATCCGCAGGCCGGAACCGGGGCGGACGGTACACATAACCCGCACTGCAGAAACGGCACCCGTGGGGACAGCCTCTGCCGGTTTCCACCAGCCAGGTTTTGCTGAATGCGGTATTCTCCGTCAGCACTGCGGTGCAGGTTTTGGTATGGGAAAGGTCTTTGACAAACACCCGCTGAATCTTTCGGGGAACATCGCAGAGGGGCTCAAAAGAATCCAGTGTGCCGTCTTCCCGGCAGGCACAGCGGTAAAAGGCCGGGACATACAGACCGGGAATGCTTTGGGCAAGTTTTTTGAGCATATCCCTGCGATTTGCATCCGGATCAAAAGCCTGAAAAAAAGGAGAGAGCAGAGCCTCAGCCTCACCGATCAGAAAGCAGTCCGCAAAATCCGCAATGGGTTCGGGATTGAGAAAACAGGCCACGCCTCCGGCCAGAATCAGGGGATGGGTTTCATCCCGCTGTGCCGCATCAAAGGGAAGCCCCGCGGATTCCAGCACAGTCAGAATATTGGGAAAATCGCTTTCAAAGGAAACGGAAAAGGCAATGACATGAAAATCGGAAAGCAGGCTGCCGGATTCCGCCGTGCGGATCCGGGCCGGTTCAGAGGAGACAGCATCCGGCACAAAGGCACGTTCGCACACCACATGCTCCATTTCATTGAGCAGCCGGTAAACGGTCTGAAATCCCAGATTGGACATGCCCGCAAAATAGGTGTTGGGATAAACCAGCGCGACGCGGATAAGCCCGCCCGGGTTTTTGCAGATGGCACCGCTTTCGGAAGACCGGGATGGATTTTTCAGAAATCCGGATTTTTTCTGTTTCATATTTTTCATAACATTGAATGATATGACTGCTGGGGGCAGGAACCGGATGCACAACCGTTTCCGCAAATGAATCTCACTGCTGCACACAGGCATTTTGCCTGCCGATCTGCATGGCAGCTTCCACTGCCCGGTTTCCGCCGCTCCGCTTGGCTTCGTACATGGCCAGATCCGCACGTTTGACAAAATTGTCCGAAGGTTCGTCCGGAGCCAGGGTGGCAATGCCCATGCTCAGGGTGACAGCAAGCAGATCGCTGTTTTTGCACAAATGGCTGAAATGCCAACGGGAATTGAAATTTTTCCGGATACGGTCTGCCGTAAACAGGGCATTCTCCATGCCGGTTTCCGGCATCAGCACCATGAACTCATCCCCGCCGTAACGGAAAGCTGAATCAGCTTTGCGCAGACTTTCTCTCAGTATCTCTCCTACTGTGCAGATGATATTGTCTCCCTCCAAATGACCGAGCCGGTCATTGCACTGCTTGAAATGATCCAGATCAAAGCAGATCAGGCTTAACTCGCGGCCATAGCGCCGTGATCGTTCGATTTCACTTGAGAGCACAGCATAAAAATGCCGCTGATTGAACAGGCCGCTGAGACTGTCTGTGACCGAAAGTTCCCTGAGCCGGTCTTCCATCTGTTTTTGCAGGGTCATATCGTGGAAGAACCCCACGCTGCCGCTTTCCTGTCCCTCTTTTTCCATGAGGATGGCAGACAGGCGAAGGGGAATGGGACGGCCCATTCTGTTGACAGCATCCAGTTCCAGACCTTCCAGCCGTCCCGTCCCGCCGTATTCCGGACTGTATATTTTTTTCTTGATCTCCCGCGCGACATCTGCACTGCCGTAAACGTCGGCAATCCCCATTTTGCCGATGACCTCAGCAGCTTTGTATCCCAGCAGATTCTCGGCTGCCCGGTTGAAAATGATCACTGTTCCCTCACGGTTGACCCCGATAATGCTGTCCGGACACATCGCGATCATGTCCGCAAGAAAGTCTTTTTCCTCTTTGATCTGTTTTTCCAGAATTTTCCGTTCGGTAATATCAAACATCACGGCATAACTGCCCTCATACTTCCCTTCCCTGTCAAAAAAAGGTTTGGACAGGATTTTCAGATACAGCAGATTTCCGGCCGGATGACGGTATTCGATTTCATGACAGGATCGCTTTCCCTCCTGATGGTCGGCCAGACGTTTGGCAATGGCGGAATGCCGGTCCCGAGGGAAAATGGCAAACAGGGATTTCCCGACCAATTCCTCCCGTGTGTATCCCAGCATGTGGCAGTAAGTCTCATTCGCGTATACAATATTTCCGTCCTTATCCAGCACACGGATTCCGTCTGTCAGATTTTCCACAATATCCTGACAGATTTCCTTCAGATTCTCTTTCATAATGCTGCTCCATGCAGAAAATCAAATTTTTCTCAAAAAACTCTCTGAACCCGCAGAAAGCAAAATTTGAATTTTACCATATTCTCACAGAAATTAAACAAAATTTTAACAATTCCTGTGTATAAGTGGACTGTCAGGAAAGTTCTTTCACATGCAAAGATTTGAAAATTTCTGACAGACCGGTTTCAGTGTTCAGGTTTCAGTGTCTGTTCCCTGAAACCTGAACACTGAACACAAATGCAACGAATTTATTTGACAGACCAATAAGTGCGCAACCAAAAGTTTTCAGGTATTCAAAAAAACCGGATTTTCCGGAAAAATCCGGTTTTTCTAAAAAAAATTGAGGATATCTGTATGGAATGTTTCCAATATGCTGATTTATCGTGTAATTCCATGCTCAAAAAACAACTGCTCGGCAGCCGATGGATGCATCGTCTCCGAAAAATTGACTTCGCATTTCAGCCCATCGTGAATATCCACACAGGTGTGTGCTATGGGTATGAGGCTCTGATGCGCAATTTTGAAACAGCCGGGTTTGAGCGTCTTGACGATTTTTTTGATCAGGCCTGTAAGGAACATTTTCTGTATCCTGTGGAAATTGTGCTGCGGGAAAAGGCCATTGAAAAATTCTCCCAACTGGCATGGAAGGATCAGGTCAGGCTTTTTTTCAATCTGGACAACCGGGTGCTGGGTGCAAAAGACTATCAGCCGGGAAACACCGTCAAAATTCTGGAAGAATATGCTTTGTCCCAGGACACGGTCTGCTTTGAAATATCGGAAAAGCATGAGCTGAGCAATTCTGAAGAGGCTGTCGGCATTCTCAATGCCTACCGCAGCCAGGGCTTCAAAATTGCAGTGGATGACTGCGGAACCGGTTTTGCCGGTCTCAAACTGCTTTACCACACCCGGCCGGATTTCATCAAGATTGACCGTTTCTTTATTCAGGACATCACCCATGATCCCAGCAAAAAACTTTTTGTTTCCAGCATTGTCAATCTGGCCCATGTCATGGGCGGCATTGTCATTGCCGAAGGAGTGGAAACAGAAATGGAATATTACAGTTGCCGCAGCATTGGCTGCGATCTGATTCAGGGGTATCTGGTGCAGCATCCGGAAGCAGACATGCGGAATCTGAAAAAAAGCTATGATCATATAGCGCGGCTGGGAGAACAGGATCGCCGGGGGACTCCGGCCGGAGATGAAAAACTCCTGCTTGCGGAAATCGAATGTATCGAACCCATATCAAATCATTCAGATCTCTTTGCTGTTTTTGAGAAATTCCGGAACCGGAACAGCACCGCTGTTTTTCCTGTGATCAACACCAGACAGGAACCCCTGGGCATTGTGAGTGAAAAAAGTTTCAGAAATTATGCCTATTCCCGCTACGGAGCCGAGCTGCTCCAAAATCCGGCCATTGGGAAAAATATGAACAAATTCATAATGTCATACCCCATAGCTGACATCCGCACGCCCGCGGAAAAGATACTGGAAATCTATTCCCAGAACGAAAACATGGAAGGAATTCTCATTACGGACAATCTCAGATACAAAGGGTTTCTGAGTGCCCGTTCCCTGCTCAAAGTGCTCAATGAGAAAAATATCGCGATTGCCAGAGATCAGAATCCTCTGACCCGTCTTCCGGGCAATACCCTTATCAGTCAGTATATGGCAGATGCTTTGCAGGACAGGGATTCTGCTTATATGTTTGTCTATTTCGATTTCGACAACTTCAAACCCTACAATGATCGCTACGGCTTCCGCAGCGGGGATCGGGTGATTCTGCTGTTTGCGGATCTGCTCCGAACCGTGACGCAGTACGCCGGCCGTTTTGCCGGGCATATCGGGGGGGATGATTTTTTCATGGGACTGAAAAATACGGAAAGGGAAAAGGCCCTTTCCGATGTCCTGCATCTGTGCACACAGTTTGGCAGTGATGTGGAAAGTTTCTATGATCCGGAAACCAGGGAGCTGGGATATATGACGGGAAAAGACCGGAACACGGGAATGGACACCTGTTTTCCGCTCCTGACCGTGAGTGCGGTCATACTGGAACTGACTGTGGGCCGTTCCCAGGTGCATTCCGCTGAAAAAATCGCCAATATCATGGCAAAGAACAAGAAAATCGCCAAAAGCAGCCCGGACAGAATCTGCATGGAACGGATTGGCACCGCCGAATGGCTTTCAAACGGACTGAACTGATTGTCCGCGGGAAAACCTCCTGTTTCAGCCGCGCAAAGGGGAGCAGGTTGATGTCCGTGCCTTTCCATGTATCTCCGGATCCCGCCCTCTTTCGCAGTGAATCAAACCCCTTGATTCCGCCTCCTCCCCCGGCGGGAGAGGAGATATCCGTGAACCGATTTGACCCACTGCCCCCTCTTTCGGGAGGGAATCAGAAATGAACATCCCTGCGGAAAGGGAAAGCCCGGTGCTTATGGTGAACTTGCATCTTGCAAAGAATGGGGATTCTGATCCCCTGTCTCTGCTGCATCAGCGGTTTCACCGGCATGGAAAAGCCGATCATTTTCCTTATATCCCCGGCCGGTTTCGGTGTCAGACACAATTTTGTCTATATTCAGGATGATGATAAAATGATCCCTGCGTTTTCCCACCCCCTTTATGTATTCGGTGTTGAGGCCGGTTCCCACTTTCGGGGCAGGAGAAATCTGCTCCGGCAGCAGATGAATCACCTCCTGCACGGAATCCGCCACAATCCCCACCGGCATGATATCCCCGTCCATTCGCACTTCCATAATCACAATGCAGGTGTCAATGGTTCTTTCCAAGACAGGCATCCCCAGTTTCAGACGCAGATCAATCACCGAAACCACGTTTCCCCTCAGATTGATGACCCCTTTGAGCCAGTGCGGCATCCGGGGAACGGCCGTGATTTCCGTGTAATCTGTAACCTCCCGCACATTGCTGATTTCAATGGCAAAGGTTTCCTCTCCAAGTGTAAAGGTGAGATACTGACTGGTATCTTTTGTGCTGATGTCCTCTTCCATAAATCTGCCTTTCAATACCGTTCAAAACCGTTTTCATCCTCATCTTCCAGATGAACAGTCAAATATTGGGGACTCTTTTTCTTCCGTTCCGTTTTCTGTTTTTCCGGCAGATCGCTTTCTGCCGTTTCTGCGATATTCCGGGAAGTTCCTGTTTCCTCCGCATCCGGAGACTGTGCTTTTGGCAGAATCTCTTTTTTCATTTTGCGGGAAAACCTGAAAAAGGAAACGGCCTGAAGCATACGTTCCGCCTGAAGAGAGAAGTCTCTGCTGCCTGCGGCCATTTCCTCGGTCGCGGCAGCATTTTCCTGAATCACCTGATCGAGCTGCTGAATGGCCTTGTTGACCTGGGCAATCCCGCTGGCCTGTTCCGCGCTGGACGCGCTGATTTCCTGAATCAGTTCTGCGGTCTTCTGTATGCCGCTGACCATTTCTTTAAGTATTATTCCTGCTTTTTCAGAAAGCTGAATGTTTGAAACCGAAAGTTTGCTGATGTCTTTGGCTGCATTCTGGCTTCGTTCCGCGAGTTTGCGCACTTCGGCTGCCACAACGGCAAATCCCCTGCCCTGTTCTCCCGCGCGCGCTGCCTCAATGGCCGCATTCAGGGCCAGCATGTTGGTCTGACGGGCAATTTCCTCCACAATGCGGATTTTTTCCGATATGCTTCTCATGGCCATGACCGTCTCATCCAGGGCTTTGCCTCCGGACTGCGCATCCTGAGCGGCTTTTCGGGCAATTGCTGCGGTCTGCATGGCATTGTCCGCATTCTGGTTCACCATGCCGCTCATTTCCTCCATGGAACTCGATATTTGCTCAATGCCCGCAGCCTGCTCAGAGATGCCCTGGGAGATTTTTTCCGCACCTGTGCTCAACTGCTCACTGACTGCGGCCACCTGTTCCGCCGCGTCCCGCACGGAAACAGCAAACCGGGTGAGATTTTCGATCATTTTGTGGATGGACTTGCCAAGACTGTCCCTGTCTGACAATATCCTGACCTCCACCTCCAGATTTCCCTCTGCCACTTTTTCCGCAGCCTGCACAGTTGTCTGGAGATTTGCTATAAGCATGTTGATATTGTTTCGGATTTCATTGAAATCGCCTTTGTATTCCGCTGCAATTTTTTCCGGAAAATCCCCGACTGAGATTCGGGCAACATATTCTGCTGCCACAGACAGAGGGCCGCTGACCGCATCCAGTGTATGATTGATCCCCCGGATGATTTGGGCATATTCCCCCCGAAACTTTTCCGCATTTCCCCGTGTGTCCGGCTTTCCCTCTGCCGCGGCACGGGTCAGGCTGTCAATATCCGCAAGAATCTCCCTGAGTGTGCTGACCATGATGCTGAGGGATTTTCCCAGCACATCCTTTTCCGAAAGCACAGACACCTGCACCGCCAGATCCCCGTCTGCAATCCTTTCCGCCATGCGGACCGTTGCACTGAGATTGGAAATAAGGGTATTGAGATTGCCGATGATTTCGTTAAAATCCCCCCGATAGCTCTCTGCAATCGGCTCCGGAATATCCCCTTCGGAAATCCGTCTGACAGAGACTGCTGCCGCATGGATGGGTTCCACAAAAGCATCAATGACATTGTTGATGCTTTGTACCAGATCCTGCCAGCTTCCCCCAAAGGCTGAGGCATCCCCGCGGGTGTCCAGTTTTCCCTCTCCAATGGCCTGTGTCAGTTTTTCTGTGTCAGTCAGCACCGTTCCGATGGTATCTCTCATGTTCCGGAATGCGTCTGCCAGTTCACCGATTTCATCATTTTGACGTATGCCGATCTTCTGACTGAAATCTCCCGCGGCCACAGCATTGGCTATTTGGAGAATGCGGTTGACAGGCCGGATCAGCATTTTCTGCAGGGCCAGAGTGATGAACAGGAGCAAAGCAATGTCAAGGAGAACAACCGCAGCGGAAATATTGATGATTTCCAGCCGGAGCCTGGCTTTCATCAGTTCTTTGGTGACATACACGGTGACAAGACCGAGGGTTTCCCCGCTGCGCATGCCGACATGTTCACTGCTTTGCACATTTTTCTCCTTCACAAGATAATCACCGGATATATCCTGATCAAAACTGACAAGCTCTCCGCTTTTCTCTCTTTTTTTTCCTTCAAAAATCTTCTGATCCACCCGGACAGCCACAGCAAAGATGTTCTGATTCTTCATTTCGGAAACCACAACCTTTTCCACCTGCTGCCTTTCAAGATTCCACAGGGGAACGGCCAGACTTTCCGCCAGTCTCTCAATGGCGCTTTCCCCCAGAAAATTCAGTTCTCCGCTTTTCTGCCGTTTCAGGCTGTGATACTGATAAAAACCGTAAACAGAGAGAATCAATGTGCTTAACAGAACAATGGCTCCTCCGATTTTCATCTGGATGCGGCCTGTGCGCGTTTTGCCTTTTTCCGCTTTTTCCGACTGTCTGTCCGCCATTTCTGCCTCCCTCATCAATCATGAAGTTTTTTCCTGAGCGCTGAAGCATTTTTCAGATTTCGCACTGAACCTGTCCCAAAACTGTAATCACGGATTGCAGCGAATTTTTCAAGACAGAGTCAGCATCTCCGGAAAGTTTGCAACCCGTTACAAATAAGTCATCCTGCCCGCTTCTGTCATATTCATTCTCCATTGATCTGAAACACAGGTTTTTCGGAAAAACCTGATTTTTCAAAAAAATCCGGTTTTTTAAATGCACGAAAACTTCTTTTTGCCTGCCTGCGGGTATCTTTTCAATGGGGAATCGGTATCATACCGATGAAAGCCGGGTTCCAGAACATTCTGAAACAACCGGATTCCGGCTTTCGCGGGAATGGCCAGCGGGACAGCAGTTCTCTGTTTTTGATAAATCTGCCTAACGTGAGCAAATAACACAAAACCGCATCCGCGTGTTCAATACTGTTCAAATTCCTCGGAATCATAATCATCCACATGGATAACAGGGGGCTGGGAAAGCATTTTGCCGGGGCCCGCGTCAACAGCATGGGAGGCTGCTCTTTTTTCCGCGTGTTTCTCTGCCGGACTGCTGCTCCGGTCAGAGAGAAGCGGTATCCGGGATGCAGGTCTTTCTTTTTTCCCGGATGCAGATTTGGCGTCCGGTTTGGCTCCATTTTCACGGCAGAAGGCAGTTTTTGCTGATTCCTGTATTCTGAAAAATGAGGCCGCTTCCAGCAGGTTGGCAGCCTGACGGGAAAATTCCTGACTGGCTGCGGCCATTTCCTCTGTGGAGGCCGCATTCTGCTGAATAATCTGATCCAGTTGCTGTATGGCCTTGTTGACCTGAGCAATGCCGGCCGCCTGCTCCTGTCCGGATACGCTGATCTCCTGCACCAGTTCGGATGTCTTTTGGATTCCCTGCACCATGCTGATCAGAAGTCTGCCGGTTTTTTCCGCTATGCCGATATTGGATTCTGAAAGGGAATTGATGGATTTGGCAGCATTCTGGCTTTTTTCAGCCAGTTTCCGGATTTCCGCTGCCACAACCGCAAAGCCTTTTCCGTGCTCTCCGGCACGCGCTGCCTCAATGGCGGCATTCAGTGCCAGCATATTGGTCTGACGTGCAATATCTTCAATGATGAGGATTTTTTCCGAAATGCTCTTCATGGCCTGCACAGTTTCACGTATGGCATCTCCGCTTTCCATCGCATCCTGGGCTGCCTGCATGGCAATTGCGGCTGTCTGCCGCGCGTTTTCCGCATTCTGGGAAACCATGGAACTCATTTCCTCCATGGAACTGGATATCTCTTCAATTCCTGCGGCCTGCTCTGTTGTTCCCTGGGAAACCTGATCAGCGGAAGAACTCAGTTGCCTGCTGCCTGCTGCCACATGTTCCGCGGAAGTCTGCACATGCAGGGCAAACCGGCTGAGATTTCGGATCAGTGCATTGAGACTGTTGCGTATTTCATTGATGTCCCCTTTGTATTCCTGGGCGATACGCTCCGGAATATCCCCTTCGGCAATGCGGGACAGACAGGCTGCCGTCAGGAGCAGGGGGCCGACCACAGCATCCATTGTGCTGTTCACCCCCTGAATGATTCCCGCATAGGCTCCATCGAATTTCTCCGCATCTCCGCGCAGTTCAAGCCTGCCTTCCAGCGCTGCATCGGTCAGACTGTGTATATCCGCGACAATGCTTCTCACCGTTGTGACCATGATATCAAGAGATTTTCCCAGCATGTCCTTTTCCGACAGAATCGTCACCTGTGCGGACATGTCGCCGGCAGCCACCTTTTCCGCCACATGAACGGCTTCACGGAGATTGGATATCAGCCTGTTGATATTGTTTCTGATGGCATTGAAATCGCCTTTGTATTCCTCGGCAATGGTTTCCGGAAAATCCCCTTTGGCGATTCGGTCAAGATATTCGGCTGTCACACGGATGGGGCCTGTAAAGGCATCAATCAGACTGTTCATGCCCATCACCAGATCATGCCATCCCCCTTCAAAGGCCGAGGCATTGCCCTGCTGATTCAGTTTTCCCTCCTGAACAGCGCTGATGAGCAGCCTCATTTCCGAGGAAACGGATTTGAGACTGCTGATCATGACATTCAGAGCTTTCATCAGCCGGTCGTTTTCCGAACGTTCGGCTGCTTCCACCATCAGGTTGCCTGATGCAATTTCCTCTGCAATCCATGTGGTGGCATTCATGGAATTGATCAGCATGTTCAGGTTGTTGCGGATTTCATCAAAATCTCCTTCAAACTGGCCGCTGATTTTGTCCGGAATATCCCCCCTGGAAATGCGTTCCACTGTGCGCGCGGTCATATGAATCGGTTTTGCAAAGGCTTCCAAAAGGGAATTGACACCGCTGATGAGTTCCTGCCAGCCTCCGGAAAAAGCTTCTGCATCAGACCGCACATCCAGTTTTCCTTTATGGACAGAGACAATCATGCGTTGTATTTCCTGTATGACGGTCTCAATGGTCTTTTTCATGTTGCGGAAGGCATCTGCCAGCATGCCGATTTCATCTTCCCCCCTGATTTCGATTTCCTGAGCAAAATCTCCAAGAGCAACGGCATTGGCTGTCCGGACCACCTTTTTCACAGGGCGGATGATTGTAAAGGTGACAAAACTCATAAGGCAGAGAATTGCCAGATACAGCACGATGACCGTGACAGCAATTTTCACAATTTCATGCCGCAGCCTTTCTGTCATGAATTTTTTTGTAACCCAGAGGATTATGTTTCCAATTGATGATCCGTCCTTTGCAATGTTCTGTTTGCGGGTGATGCAGTTTGCCGGAACCGGCATATCCTTTTCCGGTTCTCTCACCTCCCAGGACACCGGATCACGGACCATTTCCTTGATTTTCTCTCCCCTCTCATCCAGTACCGACACAGCATATATCCGCGAATCCCGCATATATGTCCGGATGATTTCCCCGATCATGACATCGTGCATATCCCATACCGGAATGACGAGATTTTCTGAGAGTATGCCGGCCGTATGATCCGCAAGTCTGTTCAGTTCACTTTCATATCCGGATCGGGTATCCCTGTACTGGTATATGCCGAATGCAGAAAGTACCAGGGTAATGACAACAAAAAAACTGATGCCGATTTTAAACTGGATGCTTTTCTTCCAAAACCTTATTAAACTCATCTTTTCCTCCTGCAGGGTATGGCAGGGAAAATTCCAAAACGCCCCTGCCAGGTCATGCGTTCCGGGATTCTGACCTGTTTTCATATTTTTCTGTTATATATCAATCCGTGCGGGTTTTGCAGAGGAACAGCGGAATGATCGGGAGTCCCTGCCGCTTACAAAGCAACTGGTTCCTTTTCCGCCTCCATATAAATTTCATCCAGTTTTTTCTGAATTTCCAGTGTTCTGGAAAGAGCAGTTGCAATGCGGCAGTAATGGGGGGCATTGTCCATGATTCTGCCTTTGCGGTCTTTGAGATATTTCTGCAAAACCTGATACCCGCCAATGTGATAATTCCACACTTCCGGCACAATGCCTTCAAAATATCTGTCTTTGCTGATGTAAATCCGCTGTTCTTTTTCTGTGTAACGGATTTTTTCAATCCGGTCATTGTCCCCGGTTCCCTGGTATTTGGCAAGGGGCGGATCAAGAGCCGGACTTCTGAGCAGATGCAGATCCGCAAGTTCTTTGCCCAGTTTCCCGATTTTCCGGAATATGCTGTAATCCGCAGTGAACGGCACGCGGGGGAAATCGGTTTTCAGAAATTCCGCATAGGTTTTCCGGTAAACACTGCTGTAAAAAATGCCGTAAACATAATAAAGAATATCCTCCGGTCTGACTTTTTTTTTGTAAACGGATTCCAGTTTTGCAAACACGGCATCTGCAATATTCGCTTTTCTTTCTTTTCCGCGTTTCCTGAGAATATCCTTTCCGGAATCATCAGGATAAAGATACAAAGGATAAACATAGGTTCTTTCCTTTGTTTTGTTGGAAATCAGGGAATCATCAGCAATATTTTCACAAACCAAAGTATGATTCCAGATATGGGAAGAAATCTGCCTGCATGTAAGCAAAGCAATATTTTCTTCCCGCATATGGTGCATGACATCACTGCGTGTTCTGAACACGATATTTTCATGGTAATAAATATGCCGCACATCAAAAGGGCGGTACAGAACCGTTGAAAAATACTGTTCCCAGTCATCTGTTTTCGCAAACTGTTTTCTCTGCTCAGACAGTTTCCACTGGTAATTGTCCCTCAGATTGAGAGCAGTTCTGATGCTCTCATCCGGCACATTCAGGTTCCGGAACATCATGATTTTATTTCTGAGGAGATTCTTTTCAAAGTCAATTGCCAAATTGTCCCGTGCAGTCAAAATCCCGGTCACATTTTCCGGAAAGATTTCATCAATGGGCTTCCATTTCAGATAATGCTGAATATGATCTGTGTCTTTCGGAACAAAAAAATACCAGGGGGAAAGCGGTTTGATTTCTTTGTAATTTTTTTTGTCAAAACTGCTGCTGTCCAGCCTGCGGTATTTTTCATTCCGGAGGCCGTACAAATCCAGGTGAAAGACTTTCGGTTTTTTGGTATTTCTGTTTCTCACAAACAGCGCGATTGCCACGCCCTGCCGGATGTCAAACACATTCTCATCCTTGCCGCCGTCCGGCGCAGTTTCCCTTTTCAGACTGTTGCCGTGCAGATCAATAAGATAAATTTCATCAAAGGTTTTCATCAGACTCTGGCGCATTCCCCGGAAAGTGGGATTGTCCAGATAGCCGTGATTGGTAATCATTCCCACAATTCCGTAACCGGATTTCTGAATCTTCCACTGGGCAAATCGCAGGAATTTGACATAATCATCCTGCAGCCATACTTTTTTCTCTCCCAGAGGCAGCCCATCGACTTTGTAATAACTCTGTGCGCCGTCCGTATCCTGTTTCAGCAGCCGTTCGGTCCAGTCATTGATATTCGCGGAAATGCCGCTGTAGGGCGGATTGCCCACAATCACCAGCACAGGCTGCTCTGTTTTCACCAGCCCCGCAAGATGGCTTTCCTCACTCAGGGAACTGAGTCCCGGAAGGGCTGTCTGGGTGATTTCCCGCATTTCCAGCGTGTTGGTCAGATACAGCCGGAAACGCTCCTCATCTGTCATTCTGTAACCGAGTTCCCCCAGCACAAATCCCATTTTCAGATGACCGACCGCATAAGGAGCCATCATCAGTTCAAATGCGCAGAAATTTTCCAGAATATGGCTGCGTATCCACTGATGCAGACCGCCTGTGCCGTATTTTTCCTGAAATTCGGCAGCCGCGACACGCACGGCCTCTGCCGGAAAGGTCAGGGTTCCCCCGGCCGGATCAAGCAGTTTGACCTCTTGGCTGGCAAGTCCGTCCGCCAAATCAAAATGCGACTTCAGAATGGAATGCACCGAACGGATGATGTATCCGACCACAGGTTCAGGCGTGTAATACACGCCGCGCCGCTCCCGTGTTTCCGGATCATATGCGGCCAGAAAGGTTTCATAAAAATGCACAACCGGATCCCTTCCTTTTCCGGTGCGCTCATATTCATGAAGAATTTCATTGGTGTCAGTCACATGCAGAAGTTCGGCCATGTCCTCCACAAGCATCCGCAGCGACAGGGGAGGCTCCTCCAGACAGACAAAGCGGAAAATGTCACGCAGAAATCCAATGGTGTGGGGAATGCGGTCAAACGCAGTCCTGCGGCTGAAATCCTGTTCCGCCCTGGTGCGGGCCGCAAACAGGCCATAGGTCAGCGTCTGGGCATACAAATCCGCAAACTGTTTTTCCATCAGGTTTCCAATGAGATATTTCTGAAACGCCTCATAAAAACCCCTGAGCTGTTTATGCCCTCTGCTTCCGTTTTTTTCCGTCATAAGTGACATGACCTCATCGCGCAGGAAACGGGTGCGTTTGGCCAGTTCAAGAGCCAGAGAATGGGCAGTCTGAATCTCCGGCAGAGAAAAAGAAAAGAATTTGTCAAGCAAATCCCGAAACTTGTCAATATTCTCAGCAGGCGGGGCTGTGAGAAGTTTTTGAACAATTACTGGACGGCCAATCAGGGCTTCAGCCATGCGCTGCCCGTCCCTGTAAAGCCGGAATTCATAAAAATTTGTGAGAATCACATTGGGAAAGGTGGAAATGTAAAGCTTCAACTGTTCGGAAACTTCGACAGTGTCAAGATTTGTGACAGAGAAATCTTTGGCCTCAATGTAACCCGTGATGCGTTTTTTTCCGTCCCAGATGCGGAAATCCGGAAATCCGGCATCAGTCTTTTTGGGGAGAATTGTCACTTCGATATTTTCTGTTTTCTGCATTTCCGCATACTGCTTCATCAGGGTATCCAGGTGAATGTAATAACTTTCCTCTCTGGCATCCCCGCGCAGAAACGTGTCTGTGAGACTGTTCAGATATTGCTCCAGCAATTTTTTCAACTGGTCAGAGTTCCTTATTTTATTGTAAATAATCTGAGTTATGCCGATTCCCCCATTGAAAAGATGCTTTCAGGCAGGCAAAAAGAATTTTTCGTGTGTTCAAAAAACCGGATTTTTCCGGAAAAATCCGGTTTTTCTGAAAAACTTATGTTTCAGATCAATGGCGAATTGGTATAAGCATCTTTAAATGGGGAATTGTTATTAAGTACCCAACCGAAAGTTTTCAGGTATAAAAAAAACCGGATTTTTCCGGAAAAATCCGGTTTTTCTGAAAACTTTGCACCCGAAAATTTATGTTGCCTTACTTAACACTCAGATTCGATCAGATTTGACAGCTTTTTGAAAGTTGTCAAATCTCAATGCCGTTTTTTTAAGCAGAAAGTTCCCCTCCCCCGGTGGGACAATGCTGTTGCTTTAAGGCTCCCCTCCCTTGAGGGAGGGGCAGGGGGAGGGTGAAAACTGATTGTAATTCCAGGCTGTTATTTTTACCCCTCCCCTGACCCCTCCCGCAGGGGGAGGGGAACTTTTTGCTTAAGTCAACAGCATTGCCCCGGTGGGAGGGGAGTCTTAAGGAAACGGCATTGAGATTAAGATATTAAGAAATGTACAGTAAGTGAAATGAAAAATCAAGAATGATTTTGGCAACAAACCAGATCTGTTGAGGATTTTCCGCAGGCAGATCGGGAATCCCCCTTTCTCCAGGAAGGCGATCCCCAGTTTCAGAATTCAGCGAAGGGAGCGGGAAAGAGCGGCCTCTTTTTCCGCTCGTTCGTGTTTTTTCAGTTTTCTTAACACATTGGAAAAAACCGCATGATAATGGGGATTTTGGGGATCATATACGGTGGCCTTCTGTATGGCCAGTTCCATCGCGTCCCAGTCCTGTTCCATTTCCGCAATCTTTGCCAGCCAGTACCATGCCTGAGCTTCAGGCCGGTTCCTGTTGATGCTGTTGAGAATCTCCTTTGCTTCAGGATAGCGCTTCATATCGGTAAGAACACGCGCTGTCAGAATATCCATCCGAAAGGAAAAAGAAAATTTTTCTCCGGCAGACTGCACAAAGGCATAAAAACCTTCCGGATATTCCTGTTTTTTGTAAAATCCGTACAGATTCTCCAAATCCTTTTCCCGATTCCGGCTGATGCGCAGTCCCCGGAAATACTGTTCTTGGGCCTTTTCTTTTTCCCCATTCTGAAAATACAGATGTCCCAGACGGAACCAGTCTGCGGAAGTGTTCTGGAACTCTTTGTATTTCATTGCATTTTGAAAATGCGATATGGCTTCAGTCCAGTCTTTGCCTTCTCCCAGAATGCCGGAAAGAATCATATGTGCCTCTCTGGGAAGAACCCCTTTTTCTATGGCTTCCGCAAGTCCTTCCCGGCACACAGGCAGAAAATCCGGAGACCAGAAATCCTCTTTTTTCAGGTAATGAAATGCCGGAGGCCAGTTGCGCACCAGAGAGAGGATAACCGTCTGCATTTCATCCGGATGCCCGGTCCGGGAAAGATAACGGAGCAGGGCAAAACTGTTCTGGATGCCGTTGGGACGCAGACGCACGGCCTCCCGGAAATATGCCAGCGGATTCCAGGGAATTTCCTTTGCTTCCGGGTATCTGTTTTGGTGCAGATCGGCAAGATGCCACTGTGTTTGGGCCAGAGCAAAGAAAATTCTGAAATCAAGAGGATTGAGCTGCGCAGCCTTTCTCAGCGCGGCATCCGATTTTTCCAGACTGTCTTGGAGCGTGTGTGTGTCCTGTGTCACTCCGGACATGCGGTAATACGCTTCGCCCAGGTTTCTGTATATCTCACTGTCTGCAAAAGGATACCGCGCGGCTTTTTCCAACTCCCGGACAGCCAGCCCGTAATATCCCCTGTCCATGTGTTTTGCGGCACGGTGCTGACAGCTTTGGGAAAGCAGTTGCAGGGAAAGCTGGTGCAGAAGAAAGGCGGAGATGCCGATAATCAAAAGAAAAACCCCGTAACGGATTGATTTGCAGGGCTTTGTGAAAGTGGGGTTCATGAAAGCTGTTATTTGCTGTCTGAATAGTAATTGCTGTAATATTTCTGGTAGTAGTTGTAATATCCTTCTCTTTTCACATCCACGCTGTTGAGAACCACTCCCAGAAGGTTGGCCTTGGCACGGCGAAGCTGCTCCACAGCCTTGTTCACCATTTTCCGGCTGAGCACTCCGGCTTTTACCACAAGAACAACACCTCCAACCTGGGGGGCAACCATCAGGGCATCGCTGGCAGGCAGAATGGGCGGGGTGTCAATAATCGTAAAGTCAAAACGTTTTTCCAGATACCGAATCAAAAAAGACATGCGCTCGGATCCCAGCATTTCTGAAGGGTTGGGCGGAATAATCCCCGAAGGCAGCACAGAAAGGCCGTCAATCTCTGTCTGCACAATGGCAGAGGAGATTCTTTGGTTCAGCCAGATCATGTCCTCATCCTTTCCCATGACCTGCTCACACATCTGCGTCAGATCCTGCTGTATGGCATCAGAAAAGTCCTGCCGGAATTCCGGACGGTCGGAAAAAGTGAAACTGCCGCTTTTCATCCGTGCAATCACCTGAAAACTTTCTGCCATGTGAATGCTCATGATTCCCCGCAGTTCTTTTTCGCTGATGAGTCCCATGCTCACAAGGATATGTCCGAGTTTCTGTCCTGTATCCTTCTGCCGATCCAGAACAATCTCGGCATGTTCTCTGGTAAGATTCCGATCCTTCACCAGCATGCTGGCCAGCTTCTTTTCATCGGGCCGGGTCGTCCATTCAATTTCGGCAATCTGTCCGTTGACAAAGCGGAGTTCCACCTCTTCCCTTTCCTCCTTCAGGGAGAGTATGCCGGTGCGCTTCTGCAAAGAAATGAGGCGGAACAGATCGCTGATGCTCATTTCCTCCAGCGTTCCGCTCCGAATATCCGCATTGAGCATGTCATTGAGCAGCCCGGTAAGCCCTGTCGTATTTTTTGCGTTGAAAAGTTTGGTCAGCATGGGTTTGCGCAGATCTCCGTCTGCAGCGAGCACGGATTTTCCGGTCTGGGAAATGGTAAAGGCCAGATTGGCTGTGGTAACGGTTTTGCCTTCGGACTGGCCCGCACTGGTCAGCAGAATGGAACGCACTCTTCTGTCTGCCACGGAAAAATGGATATTGGTGCGCAGGGTGCGGTAGGCCTCGGCAAAACGGGATTTGGTCCGGGTGCTGTCCAGTATGGAAGCATCATATTCATGCGCCTTCCTGTCTGTTTTCTTCATCATTGCGTTTTCCTCAACAGAGTTGATTTCATAGTCATTCCGGCAAAAGCCGGAATCCAGTGATTTCAAACGGTTCTGGATACTGACTTTCGTCAGTATGACGGTGATGGCGTAACATCAGTTCATAATTTCGGGTTTTTCGGGGTCATGCGTCAAAAAGACACTGATAACTGAAAACCGTCTCATACCGATTCTCCATTGAAAAGATACCCGCAGGCAGGCAAAAAGAAGTTTCCGTGTATTCAAAACAACCGGATTTTTTTGAAAAATCCGGTTGTTCCGAAAAATCTGTGTTTCAGATCAATGGAGAATCGGTATCACACTTTTTCTGCTTCAGGAATTACGGACAGCACGGGCAGACCGATATGTTTCTGCACATCCTCTTCGGTGCGCAGACTCTGATCCATGTATTCCCGCAGAAAAGCCAGACCAATGCCTGCCATCAGTCCCAGCACTGCTCCCAGCACCGTGTTCATTTTTTTGTTGGGTTTGATCGGAGCGGCCGGGGTCACAGCTTTTTCCGCAATCCGGATATTGGAGACATCCAGATTTTCCTCAATATCGGATGTCTTAATCTTCTCCAGAAGTGTGTCATAGAGTTTTTTGTTGGTTTCCACATTCCGCTGCAGAATCTGGTAATTCAGTTCCTTTTTGTTGGTTTCCAGGGCATTGTCCTCAAAATCCGATATGGTCTGCTGCAGGATTTCCTCTTTGCTGGCAAGAACCTTGCGCTGTGTTCTGAGGTTTTCCATCTCCCGGTTGAGTTCCTCATTGAGCTTTACACGGGTTTTGTCAATTTTTCCGGAAAGCTGTACAATCTGTGGATGTTTTTCCTTAAACACCTTGCTCAGACGGTTGAGTTCCACCTCATCCTCCACCAACTGCCTGTACAGACTGCTGATGAGTTCATTTTCCAGCAGAATGCGCGCACCGGAATAGTTTTTTCTCCCTTTGGACAGACGTTCCAGCTCCGCAATCTTGGTATCCAGTTCCATCCGTTTGTTGCGTGTTTCCAGATAGGAACTGTTCACATCCTGAATCTGCCGGGTGATTACATCCTGCTTCCCCTCAATGGAAAACACTTTTTCCTTCTGTTTGTAGGCCAGAAATTCAGATTCCGCATCTTCCAGTTTTTTCTGTGTTTCATACAACTGGGCTGTCATCCAGTTCAGCAGATCCTGTGAGGAGCGCATCCGGCCGGCTGTGTCAAATTCAATATAGGCACGGGTTATGATATTCGCGATGTGCATGGCCCGTACAGGGTCATTGTCCATCACACTCACCTGCAGCAGATGGGTGTCTCTGATCTGTTTGACATCAATCTGATTTCCCAGCATACTGATCAGACGGTTTTCCTTGTCTTCGGGGCTGAGTTCTTTCTGTTCTTTTCCCATTATCACCTGAATATTTTGGAAGATCTGCTGCATCATGGCTTTCAGGGGATTGATCTCTGCGGCTTCCCCGGCAGGAGTTTCATCCATTTTCAGTTCCTGTATCACCTTTTCCAGCACCGGCCGGGATTTGATCAGCTTTGCATGGGTGTTCATTGCCATCTGCTGGTTGACATATCCGCCGTAATCAATGGCTTCACCGGTTACAGGAGATTTGGAACGGCTGTTTTCTATCACCATTGTTCCGCTGGCCTGGTATATCGGTTTCATCCGGAAAGTGAAAAACAGGGTCAGACTGAGAACAATAATCAGACAGGAAACAATCAGCCATTTATGCTTGCGCAGCACATAATAATACTCTGCAGGATTGATGCTTTCTTCCATTTCCTGCATATCAGAAGGCATGAAATCAGACATTGGCATATCGTATTTGGGTGTGTTCATATTTCTGTATCCTTGAAAAATTGGGGGATAGGGGTTAGGGGATGGGGATCAGGGGTTAGAGATTGGGGATTCAGAGAATTATATTCCTAACCCACATTCCCTAATCCCCAACCCCTGTTCCCTCCCCCCTCTAAAACCAGCTTTCCGGCACATGGATCAGATCGCCCGGTTCCAGTTCCACATCCTTTTTTTTTCCTTTTTTCACCTCATCCAGATTGATTCCGATGATAATCTGTTCCCCCTCTTTTTTGCGGATGATGCGGGTGCGGTTGGGGGCAGCGTATTTGCTGAATCCGCCTGCCAGAATGCAGGCGTTGAGCGCTGTCAGTCCGTATTTGTAGGTATAGGCGCCCGGGCTTTTGACCTCGCCTTCGACATATATGCTCGGTTTTTCCTCTTCGATTTGGTTTTCATCTTTTACCGGAATATAGACCACATCACCGGACTGGAGTTGGACATTCTGGCTCATATCCACCTGATCCAGCAGTTTTTTCAGATCCACTTCCTCTTTTTCCCGCTCGGACATCAGGGTTTCAAGATTCTTTCCGTCCTGAACCTGCTGCGCTGCATTGCGCAGGATATATCCCACATCACCGCGGGTGGACAGAACCCCGCCTGCCTTGGCAATCAGCTCCATCAGGGTGATCTTTGATGAGGTTTCATAAAGCCCAGGAGATGCCACCGCGCCGGAAATATAGTAATACAGATTTTTGTATTCCCTGATGTGCAGAATCACTTCCGGATTCACAAAATAATCCGCTGCCAGAGGTTCGCTGATCCGGGTACGAAGCTCAGGCAGGGTCAGTCCGGCAGCATGCACCGGGCCGATAAACGGCACATTGATCATTCCTTTGGCATCCACACTGATCACAACAGCCTGCTGCTTTTCCCCACCTGCATAAATATCAATGGAAATCACATCCCTGGCACCAATCTGATATCCGGGCTCCTGCGCGGAAATCAGGCAGGGCGCGGCCAGAAGAAGGAGACAGACGGTTATCAGAACACCGGTCATTTTCATGTTGAAATACCTGCACATCATAATCACTTATCCTGCATGCAAAAGGTCTTCATCAGACCGTATAGAACCCTTCGGTTCTTTATACCGAACACTGAACATCTCACACCTGAATCCCTACCTCCTCAGCATATCATAGGCAGAATCCAGTTTGAGCATGATAAACTGGTTGTCATAATCAAATTCCCCCAGATTGGAATCCCGCTGCTGGTATCCGCCTTCCAGTCCCATTTTCAGCCATTGGGCAAACCTGTAGCCGATATTGGCGGAAACACCATACAGATCATCGGATCGATCCTTTGTGCCGCCGCGATATTGTGCCCAACCTTCATAGTCATTCATCTGATAAAAACCGGAAGCTCCTGCACTCAGATACTGTCCGAAGGTATGTCCGAGATTCAGGCTGAGCCGTCTGGCCTTGTAAAGATCATCCGGATTGATGGGATCATTGTAATTTTCCTCAAAAACAAGTTTTCCCCTGCTTTTTGCCGTCTGTGCGCTCAGGCCCAGGTGATAATGAAAGAAGTCGGTGCTGTCTCTGGAACTGTCATCAAATGTCCTGTTATGATAACCGCCCCCGGCCTCAACTCCCAGATATTTTGCCTGCCTTCTGTACACCAGTTCCATCTGATTGGAGGTATAATCCGAGATATCCACATCATAATTTCTGTCCCATATCTGATAGTCCAGTGTAAGGGAGGATAACGGTGAAAGATAATAGGTCAGATCAAAAATGCCTCTGTGTTCCGTGGAATCTTCATCCGTATCTTTGCTGTATTCAGTGATGGTGTTGCTGTATTTCGCGCCTGCTGCAAAGCGTTCGTTCCACCGGTAATACAGCCCCGGGGTCAGGCGGTTGATAAAATATCTGTTCCGGCGGGTATCATTGGCAAAGCGGTCAGCTTTGCTCTCCTCACGGGTTTTGTAAAAGACCTCATCCAGTTCCAGGGTCAGTTTGGATCCCGGCGTGGTTTGGGCATTGAAATTGAGTGTATGCCCAAAATAATCATCATCATCCGCATCCCGTTCCCCGGCAGGCGCATCGTCGCCATCCTGATAAAAATAGGCATCCAAAGAATAACCCAGTGTGACACTGCTTTTGGCCGTATAATATTCCATCTCGATTCCCGGCTGCACCAGCCAGGTAAAAACATCTCTCTCATTTTCCGGGGTTTTGTAAAAATTGCTGTCATATCTGCCGCTGGCTGATATTTTCGGTGCAATCCGGATTTTCCCGACCGGATCTACAGCGGCTTCTTCAACCTCCACAATCGGCTGAATGATAATTCTCTCTTTTGCCAATCCTCCGGGAGGAAACAGCAACCAGATACACATCACAGGAAGCAGTAATGCCTTTGCGGGGTTCATTGATTCACTCCTTATTCTTTTTAAAAATCTCATTTTTAAAATAAAATATTACATTCCGCTTGCAGTGCGGTGATCATCCAGCGGATGATGCCTGTGCCTCCACCATCCCGGAGGGTGTTCGGCATACTCCGGTCCGTGTTTCGGAGGTTTGGCTCCGGCTGCCACGGCAGTGTCAAAGGCGTTCTGGTTGATCAGTTCCACCTGTCCGATTTTTCCAAAAAGGATCTCAGCCGCATGAACGGTTTCAGCATCCTCACTGGAATGAATCACATACTGGGTTGAGATTTTCAGTCTGTGAAATACCTGTTTCAGTTTCATGACGGCTGAGACGGCATCCTGCGCCAGTTTCGTGTTTTGTGTATCTCTGGCAAGTTCGGCAATCTTCAGATTTGCAGACGAGGCTGTCTCTGCCGCGTCCAAGGCTGTCTGCAGCAGGCCGGGATCTTTGGGATCAGGCAGCTTTTCAATGACATTATGCAATGCCTCCGCCGTTTTGCTAATCATTTTTGCTGTTTTTTCAGCCAGTTCAGCATTGCCTGCGGTTTTTGCCTCTTCTGCCAGTTCGGAACACAGTCCCAGAATCTGCCTGGCCAGCCCAAGTTTCTCTCCTGCTGTTCCGGTATCTGTGCCAAGCTGGTTCAGCAGTTCTTCCGCCTGGTTGAGTTTTTCCATCTGCTGCCCGGTCATCGCTGCTCCCGGCGCAGGGCAGAAAAACAGTATAAACACAGTTGCTGTGCAGAAAATCATGTATATCATTTTTCTGATAAAATTCGGCCTTGCCATAGGATGATCCTCCTTGTGTTTGATGGTTATTTTCTTAACAATGCCACCGGACAGACAATAAGGCAATGGGATGAAAATGGTATTCTGTGGAAGATATTCCCTACTTGGAGGGTGTCATTGTTCATTGTCAGCCGATCGAAAACTTCCAAAAGAAATGAAAAAATTGAGCGGAGTCAAACAAATCGGTTTGTTGCGCCGCAGGCTCCCTGTTCCGCAGAAACAGAGCAGGAACAGATCTGAAATCTGTCTTCTGAAAAAAACACTTATATTACTGATGTTACGCTGCCCTTTTAAAAATCAGCAGGTTACTCTCCCTGACCGTCATTCCGGCGTAAGCCGGAATCCAGTATTTTCAGCCAGTTCCGGATACCGGCTTTCGCCGGTATGACGACAGTGCGTAACATCAGTTATATTATTAGGAATTCCGCAGTTGATAAAAAATCTGTCCTGAAACCATCAGGGTTTATCCGCTCAACTGCGTAACTCCTGATTTTATATAAAAATGCAGATTTTATACGTAAATAAGGAAAGATTGTCAACATTTTCCTGTCAAAGAGAGAGTCTCTTTTTATTTAATTATATGATTTCAATGTGTTTTATATATGGAAACATCAGATTTGCATTTATGCGCAGCATATGATATGATTATAAAATGTATTTTTATTGCAACTCTCTCTGTTTTTTGGGAAAAAAGGAGGAAACAGTGGATTTGGACATGATTGTTTTCGGGACTTATACCGTAAAAGATGTTCTGATTTACGCAGGCGGGGCATTCGCAGTGCTTATGCTGCTGTCTTTTATAAAAAAAATGTTTGCATCCGAAAAACCGGACAGGCATTCCGAAGTTACGCAGTGCGAAAGCTGCGGGTGGCACGGACGGATCAGTGTGTATGCCGGACGATGCCCCAAATGCAATGCCCAGCTTGGTTCCCGGAAAACTGGCCGAACCTGAGGGCAAAGAAACACAACCCAGTTCAATGCTGTGCAGAGTTTTTTCTTTGCGTGGCATTGTGCCTGATGTTTTGTATCTTGCTGCAAAAATCCGTACCGGAAAGTTGCGATGCGTGACATGCGAAAAATGATTTTTCGCTGCTTTCATAAACAAACCAGACAAGGAGGAAAAAAATGAAGGAGTCTCTGAAACCCGGACTGAGTTTTGAATTTCAGTACAAAGTGCCGGAAAACAAAACCGTTCCCCATCTCTTTCCGGAATTTGATGAGGGAAGCGTCATGCCCAATGTCTTTGCTTCAGGGTATATGGTGGGCCTTTTTGAATTTGCCTGCATCAAAGCCATCAACCCGTATCTGGACTGGCCCGATGAGCAGAGCGTGGGCATCGGTTTCAGTCTGAATCATACTGCCGCAACCCCGCCCGGTTTTACCGTCACCGTCAAGGGAAAACTGGAAAAAGTGGAAGGACGCAAACTGACCTTTGGCATTGAAGCCCATGACGGCGTTGACACCATTTCCAAAGGAACCCATGAACGCTTTGTCATCCAGGCTGCCAAATTCAAGGCTGCGGTTTCGGAAAAGGCCGGAAAACGGTGACAGTCTGGATTTGAACGTCCGGAACCTGCGCCAATCTTTCCCGAATTTGAAATTAAATATTGAAAAAAGTGTCTTCCTGTGTTAGCAGTTCATATCTTTTCGGATGTTTTATGTGTTTTTTTATTTAATTCAAACTGTTAGGTTAAACGGAGGCTGAAATGCGCAAAAATCTGAAGGCAGTTGCCCTGTGTGCGGCTGTGGTCATGGTGCTTTCCCCCTGTGTGTGGGGAGCAGAGAAAACCCTTAAAATCGGTTTCAATATTCCCCTGACCGGTGACATCCCCAAAGTGGGAGAAGAATCCAAGTTTGCCGGAGAGATGCTCAAAGAAGACATCAACGGCGCAGGCGGTCTGGATGTGGGCGGAGAAAAATACATGCTGGAATTCATTTATGAAGACAATGAATCCAAAGCTGAATCCGCAGTGACCGCAGCCCTGAAACTCATAGAAAAGGATCAGGTGCTGGCCATTGTGGGACCCAACTCCAGCAAACAGGCCGTGCCCGCGGGCGGAACCTGCAATGACAACCGGACGCCCATGATTTCCCCCTGGTCAACCAATCCTGACACCACCAAAGATCGGGAATGGGTTTTTCGCGCGGCGTTTCTGGATCCTTTTCAGGGTCCGGTTGCCGTGGATTTTGCCATGAAACAGTTCAATGCCAAAAAATCCGCTGTGCTGTTTGCTCTGGCCAATGACTACAGCAAGGGGCTGGCTGAAATCTTCAAGGCAGATTTTGAAAAGAAAAACGGAGCCGGATCTGTCGCTGCTTTTGAAAGCTACGGAGACAAGGATCAGGATTTCAGCGCGCAGTTGACCAAGATCATCGCTGCCAAACCGGATTTCATCTTCCTGCCCAACAATTACAATGAAGTGGCTCTGATCGTGAAACAGGCCCATGATCTGGGATGGAAAGGCCCGTTTATGGGTGCGGATGCCTGGGGCAATTCCGAACTGATGAAGCTGTGCGGGGAAGACTGCAAAGGCCATTATTTTTCCACCCACTATGCCGCGGCCGGTGCCACCGGAGCCACCAAAGAGTTCATTGACCGGTATCAGAAGAAATACGGTTACGAGCCTGCGGATGTTGCAGCCCTGACCTGGGATGCGACCCGTATCGTTCTCAAGGCCATTCAGGATATGGGAAAAATCACAGGCGATGTGAAGGCGGATCGGAAAGCTGTCCGGGATGCCATGTCCAGCATTGCCGAATTTGAAGGCATTACCGGCAAAATGAAATTCGACGAACAGGGCGATCCCATCAAATGCGCTGTGGTCGTCAAGATCAGTGACAAAGGCGAGTTTGTGTTTACAGAATCGGTCTGTCCGTAAGACAGGGAACAGGGGTTCAGGGGACAGGGATTAGGGGTCAGAGATCAGGGAGCAGAGATGAAATTTTCAGCCTTCCCCTGTTTCCCATCTCCTTTTCCCCAATCCCTATCCCCTATTCCCTGACCCCTTTTAAGGAAACATTGTGTTTGAAAGCGTAATTCAAAATATCTTCAACGGGCTGCAGTGGGGCAGTTTCTATTCCCTCATTGCGCTGGGCTATACACTCGTATACGGCGTCCTGACCCTGATCAATTTCGCTCATGGCGATATTTTCATGGTCGGCGCATATATTGCCTTTTTTGTGGCCACCTTTTTTCTTGGACATGCTGCGGGACTGCCCGGATGGTTTGTGCTGACTCTGACCATTCCCCTGACCATGATTCTCACGGCCTGTGTGGGCGTGACGCTGGAAAGAATCGCGTACCGTCCCCTGCGCCGCAAAGGCGCAAACCGGCTGTATGTGGTCATCACCGCGCTGATGTGCGGACTGATTCTGGAAAACGGAAATCTGGCCCTGCTGGGGGCCAGCCGCAAAAGTTTTCCGGAACTGGTGGAAAAAACCGTTTACCCCTTTGGCATGGTCAGCATGACCAATCTCAAAATGGCGGTCATCCTTTCAGCCATACTGGTTTTCATCCTTCTCCAGTTCATTGTCACCAAAACCAGAATCGGCATGGCCATGCGCGCCATTTCCTATGACAAGTTTGCCGTGCCGCTCATGGGCATTCCCATTGACACCATCATCGTGTTCACCTTTATTCTCGGTTCCTCCATGGCCGGGCTGGCCGGGCTGCTGTACTCCCTTTCCTATCCCATACTGGATCCCTATATGGGCGCGCTCATCGGATGGAAAGCCTTTATCGCCGCAGTTGTGGGCGGCATCGGGGATATACGCGGCGCGTTTCTGGGCGGATTTGTGCTGGGATTTGTGGAAATCCTGGTGGTGGCCTTTTTCCCCTCAACCTTCCGGGATCTGATAGCCTTTTCCATTTTGCTGCTGATTCTGGTTTATAAACCCACCGGTCTGTTCGGCGTGGCAAAAACAACAAAAATATAGATTAAGATCATGCAGAAGTTTTCCGTACCCATCCTGCTTTCCCTTGTTTTTTTCACAATCACGGGATGTTCATATTACGGTGTCATGGACCTTTATGTGCAGTCCGTGATCATGTTCATCGGCATCAATGTCATCCTGTCCTCCAGTCTCAACATCATCAACGGATACATGGGGGAATTCGCGTGCGGTCATGCAGCGTTCATGGCCATCGGAGCCTATGTTTCCTCTGTGCTCAATGTCTTCCTGTTTGCCAAAGACAAATTCTTCGGTCCTCCCCTGCTTCCCCCGGAACTGGCGCTGTATTTTTTTCCTCTGGTCATTTTTGCAGGTGCGGTGGCAGCCGCTCTGGCCGGAATGCTGGTGGCCATTCCCTCTTTCAAGACACGGGGGGATTATCTGGCCATCATCACCATTGCCGCGAATTTCATTGTCACCAGCACCGTGATCAACATGGATGCCATTGGCGGCGCAAGGGGTTTTATGGGCATGAAAAAAATCACTTTTGCAATGGAGGATGTGATTGCGCTGCCCTGGATGCTGATATGGGTGATTCTGGGAACCTTTTTCTCCATCTGGCTGCTCCGGCGCTATGTATCCTCCACATACGGAAAAGGCATCATTGCCATCAATCAGGATGAGGTGGCCGCAGAAATCATGAGTGTGAACACCAACCGGATGAAACTCATGGCTTTTATGCTTTCTTCCGGGCTGGCCGGGCTGGCCGGCGGCCTGTTTGCCCACATTCTGGGATACATCAACCCCAATTCCTTTGGCATTCTCAAATCCACCGAATGCCTGGTCATGGTCTATCTCGGCGGCATGGGTTCCCTGAGCGGTTCCGTGATTTCCGCGATTGTGTTCACTCTGCTGCTGGAGGGACTGCGTTTTGTCATTCCCTGGATTGATTCCGGTCTCCACTGGCTCCATCTCATTCCGGATGCGTATCAGGTCAGCCAGGTGTGGAAATGGGTCATTATTCCTCTGATTCTGGTGCTGCTCATGCAGTTCCGGCCCGAAGGCATTATGGGAAACAAGGAACTGTCGGATATTTTTCCGAAACTGAAAAAGTGGTACCGGTTCAGATAATCAGTTGGCAGTTGCCGGATCAGGTTATGTCCTGCCGTCATGCGCACGAAACTCGAACCTTCATGCCAAAGGCCGGAACATGCCGGAATTGCTGGATTCCGGCTTTCGCCGGAATGACGGGCAACAGTCCAAATCGCTGAGTTTTTGAAGAACTGCCCAACAGGCGTTATCAGTTGGCAACTCCTGACAGAACACTGACAAACTGCTTTTCACGGAGCGCAACGATGGCAAAATTTGAAAAGGAACTTGAAAAATTCAAGGAAGTATTGGTGAAAGGTGACAATTTTGCTGATATTTACACCCATTTCCTGGACAACCTTGGAGAACGCCCTGATTTTCTTCAATACGGAAAGGTGAAAAAAAATCCCCAGTTGAAACAGCTTATGGAGGCTGTGGCAGAAAAACTTTTCAAAAGAGAGGTTGAGATCATGCACCTGCTGCTCCACAAAATTCCCAAAACCTCTTTTTTTCACGGCCCCTGCTTTATCAACGGCAAAATGGCTTCCGTGTTTTATTTTGAGGATATCCGGGTGGGAATGCTCATTGTCGCACAGATCGATGGGGAAACCAAATTCATCCGTTTTTCCGGCATGGAAGCCACAGAAGACGGGGAAGTCGCGGGCGATACCTTTGTTCCGGCCTTTCGCAGCAAAGCCATCCACTGATATAATGCCGGAGGAGTTCCAAACTGAAAGTTTGGAACCATGAACTCACTGAAAAAATGCCAAAAATTCCGTTTGGCATATCTTAATTTTTAACGGTATTGGAAGCACAGCAGAAAAACAATGTCTTTACTTGAAATCAGAAACCTTACCCAAAACTTCGGCGGACTCTGCGCTCTGTCGAATTTTTCCGAAACCTTTGAAGGCCGTGAACTCACCGGACTCATCGGCCCCAACGGCGCGGGGAAAACCACAGTCTTCAACCTGACCAGCGGTTTTTATCAGCCATCAGGGGGAGAAATTCGGTTCAGAGGCACAAACACTGCCGGACTCAAACCCCATCAGGTCACGGCTCTGGGCATTGCCAGAACCTTTCAGAACATCCGGCTTTGGAACGACATGAGCGTACTGGACAATATCCGCATTTCTCAGCATTATCAGATGGGATATTCCCTGTGGGACTGCCTGATCCGCTCAAAAAAATACAGACACGGAGAGGCCGGGATACTGAAAACTGCGATGGAAATGCTCGAAGCCCTTGATCTGCTGCAGTACAGGGAAGAACTGCCCCGGAACCTGCCTTACGGGATTCAGCGCAAGGTGGAGATCGCGCGTGCGCTTTCGGTAAAACCTGCCCTGCTGCTGCTGGACGAACCGGCCGCGGGGCTCAACTCTGCGGATGTGCAGGAACTGATTCAACTGATTCGCTGGATTTACAAAGAATTTGACATTGCCATCTGGATGATCGAACACCAGATGGCGGTTGTCATGTCGCTGTGCACGCGGATCAAGGTGATTGATTTCGGCCTCACCATTGCCGAGGGAACACCGGATGAAATCCGGAACAATCCTGAGGTGATCAAAGCCTATCTGGGAGATGAGAATATCTGATGCTGCTGGAAATCAAAGACCTGTATGTCAAATATGGAAATATCCAAGCCCTGCACGGCATATCCTTTTTTGTGAATCCGGGCGAGATTGTCACCCTGATAGGAGCCAACGGCGCGGGGAAAACGACCACACTTCACACCATCACACGGGTTCCGCCGCCCGAAGGCCCCAGGGTTTCAGGCGGAGATATTCTGTACAAAGGCCAGTCCATTCTCAAAACAGAAGCCCACGCGGTGGTGCAGCATCTCAAAATTGCACTGGCTCCGGAAGGGCGCCACATTTTCGGAAATCTGACTGTGGAGGAGAATCTGAAACTGGCCACCTTTGCCCGGAAAAAAGACCCCCGGATTCAGGCGGATTTTCAGCGGGTCTATGATCTTTTTCCCCGTCTGGCAGAGCGCAGGAAACAGCGCAGCGAATCCCTCAGCGGCGGAGAGCAGCAGATGCTGGCAGTGGGACGCGCGCTGATGACCGGATGCAATTTCATTCTTCTGGACGAACCGTCCATGGGACTTGCCCCTCTGCTGATGTATGAGATGTTCCGCACCCTGCGCAAGCTCAATGAAGCCGGGATGACCATCCTGCTCATTGAACAGAACGCCCGGCTGGCGCTGAAATTCGCACACCGGGCCTATGTGCTGGATACGGGTCAGATTGTCATGCAGGGTTCCGCGCAGGAAGTCGCGGAAAACCCGGAAGTGCAGAAGGCCTATCTTGGATAGTGCCCTGCCAAGTTTGAGCTTTTGATTTCACTTTCACAGAAAAACCGGATTTTTTCAAAAAATCCGGTTTTTTGCATCTCACAGCAGCAGGATGGGCAAAATCGCTTTCCGCTTGGGATCTGTTCGGATCTCCGAAAGCGATTTTGCCCACTGCTCTGCCAAACTTTCAGTTTGGCACTCTCTGTTTTTCTTAACGCAATGCCATTGGAAAGCAGACAGCAGATATTTCCCCGTCAATCCTGTCCGGGCTTTGTGCTTTCGCATTCCCGGATCAAATCTGACATATCCGCATCAATATTCTGAAAATTTTCAAAGGTGACATCAGAAAAAGGCAGTTGCAGTTTTTCTTTCAGAAGGGAGAAGATGACAAGATAATTGTGCAAAATCCGTTTGTCCCATTCCAGTCCGAGTTCATGCGTCAGTTGCAGAATATGCGTTTTTTCTCCCTCAATTTCCAGAAAATCCCCGAAAGGCATGGTGTCCAGACACAGATGGGTATTCCCCATCACAAAAGTCTCCCGCCATTTTTCATACCGCTGCACCGGGTGAAATCCCAATGCCTCCAGAATCCGCTGCATAGCGGAAAAATCACTGACTTCTGTTTCCAGTTCCTCAAATACCTTGAACTGGTTATCCTGCTTCGCAGGCCTGGATTTGAAGGTCAGCCTGGCTTTGCCATCCTGCCGGAGCCGGAGCAGAGACTTTCGCTGCATCAGGCTTTCGGAAGCATCCTCAAAGCGGATATTTTCCTCAAAAACCCGGCCTGCGGATTTGGCTCCCATCGCAAGAATGCGGCTGCGCAGGGCTTCCCTGTCAGTTACATAAAATTTGACTTCAATTTCCAGAGGCATAAATCATTACTCATAAGATTTAACGGTACAGCCACGAATTGCACGAATTACGGTTTGTGCAATTCGTGCAGATTCGTGTCATTCGCGGCTGATTTAAATTATATCAAATTGATCCCGGAGTCCGGAAGTTCCATAAGGAACGGTATAATTGTGCTTTCCTCCGCAGCAGGGGCGAATCATCATTCGCCCCTGCGTCTTCATCATTTCCGTTTTTTACTCTCCCGGCCCGGACCGGGCATTGCATATATCCCCTATCAGTTTGGTTTTGAGAGCCTGAAACTCATCCGCGTCAATGATTCCCTCATTTTTCATATCAGAGAGTTCCCTGAGCTGCCGAAGGGGATCTGCCGGGGAAGCGCAGGTGTCTCTCACATGCTGCCTATCCGTCATATCGGGAAGCAGAAGAGGTTCCCGGTTTCCGGAAACAGGTTTGTCCTGCCCTCCGCAGGAAATGGTCAGCAGACCGCCCATGAGACCAATCTGAACAGCCTGCCCCTGTCTGGCCCGCTCCTGTGCCTCCCGCAGCGCAGCACCTCCATCCTCCCGGATTTTATGGAATATGCGGAAGAAGAATTTTCCCGTATAATAAACAGCCAGTCCGCCCCCGACAATGCCGACACCCAGAATCAGATAGCGGAAATCCAGCACCCCTTTGATGATAACCACCACAAAGGTTCCCATGAGCGGAACCGCAAACAGCGCAATCAGGATGATATAAAACAGCCCCAGACTGGACATCATATGAAACTGCCGCTGCATGTAGTCACTCTGCATTTTGTCTTTTATCCATGCTTTCATGGCATTTCCTGATCAGGATCGGTAATCCGCGTTGATTTTCACATAATCAATGGAAAAATCACAGGTGAGAACCGAGGCTTTTCCTTCTCCTGAATTCAAATGAACCGTAATGACATATTCCGGTGTTTTCAGCACCTTTGTGGCCTCTGCTTCAGCAGCATCCCCGCAGGTCATGCCGTTTTTTGCCATCTGCACCTCATTGAAGAAAATGTCAATTTTGTACGGATCAATTTCAACACCGGAACGTCCGGCCGCAGCCAGTATCCTGCCCCAGTTGGCATCTTCACCGAAGAGAGCGGTTTTGACGAGATTGGAATGTGCGATGGTGTCCGCAATTATCCGGGCATCTGCATCCGAAGTCGCTCCTTTGACAGCGATTTCCACCAGTTTGGTTGCGCCTTCGCCGTCTTTTACCACCATACGGGCAAGACCCATCAGCACCTCATTGAGAAGAGACTGGAAAATTTCCCTGTCCTGTGCTGTCTCTGCTTTGGCTCCGGACAGGCCGTTTGCCATGAGCAGGATCATGTCATTGGTGCTGGTATCACCGTCCACTGTGATGCGGTTGAAGGACAGATCGGTCGCGATTCGGAGCGCATTTTGCAAATCTGAGGAAGGCATGTCAATGTCTGTGCACACAAAACAGAGCATGGTGGCCATGTCGGGCCGGATCATGCCGGAGCCTTTGGCTGCGCCTGTCATGCGGAAAGACCGCCCCTGTATCTGTCCCTCAACCGAAACAATTTTGGGAACCAAATCTGTTGTCATAATGGCACGGGCAAAATCCTCCAGACCATCGGGACGCAATTCCTGCACCAGTCCGGACATGGCTGCTTCCACTTTTCCAATGGGCATGGGCTGACCGATGACACCGGTGGAAGCCGCGCAGACCAGTTGTTCGGAAATATGCAGCGCATCTGCGGCAAACCGGCACATGGAAATCGCGTCACGCATTCCCTGCTCTCCGGTGCAGCAGTTGGCATTGCCGCTGTTGACAATCAGGGCCTGGCATTTTCCGGACTGCAGATGGTGCCTGTCCACCAGCACCGGGGCTGCCTGCACCCGGTTCCGGGTGAACACGCCCGCTGCATTTGCCGGAACTTCGGAAAAAATCAGTCCCAGGTCTTTTCCCTTGTTTTTCTTGATTCCGGCAGCCACTGCCGCGGACCGGAATCCCTTAGCCCATGTTTTTTCTGCTGATACGGTATCTGATTTGCTCAAAGTCATTTCCTTTTCACGGTTCTAAAAATCTGAAAACTCATCATCATCCAGGGGAATCAACTGCTCCGGTTTGACTTCCTCTGCCCCGCGTTTTGCAGGTTTTTCAGAGGACAGGGCAGAAACTGATTGCGAACCTGCCTTTGCAGGCACTGGGGTACTGTTTTTTTTCACCGGTTCCGGGCTGATCCTCTTTTTCCGTATCTGTTCATCCTCTGGCTTTTCTCCCCTGCTGATGCAGAGAAGTTCATTTGCCATTTCCTTGAGCTGCTCTGCCTGAGCATTAAGTTCCTCAGACGAGGACGCGGACTGCTGGGCATTGGCAGCGTTCTGATGGGTTACGGATTCAATCTCAGCCACAGCCTTGCGGATCTGCCCGATTCCCTCAGACTGTTCAATGGAAGCCGCAGATATTTCATCCACCAGTTTTCCAACCTTTTCATTGTGATCAATGGAAATCATAAAAATGTTGCGTGTTTTCTCAACCAGTTGAGCGCCTGATTTGATTTCCTCCACGTTTCTGTGTATCAGCATCTGTGTATCTTTCGATGCCTCGGCTGAACGCATGGCCAGATTCCGGACCTCACCGGCCACAACGGCAAATCCTGCTCCCGACTCCCCTGCCCTGGCTGCCTCCACAGCCGCATTCAGAGCCAGCAGATTGGTCTGGAAGGCAATCTCATCAATGGATTTGATGATCTTGCCGATTTCCTCGCCGCTGGATTTAATCCGGTTCATGGCTTCAATGGTTTCCTGCATGGCTGTATTGGCCGCTTTCATGTTTTGCAGGGATTCCCTGCGCAGGGCTGTGGCCTGTTTTGCATTTGCTGCATTCTGCAGGGTCATGGAGGCCAATTCCTCCAG
>CAZDIU010000002.1:0-72662 GCA_964505535.1 uncultured Desulfobacterales bacterium
GGCAGGTCGTAAAGCTGTAAAAAGGGAGGATAACCATGAGACACAATACGATATATCATCTCCGGAAACATCTCAGATGATTTGAAGGGGTGGCAAGAAGGGAAGAATAAAACACAGGGAACCCGCAACATGGAACTGACATCAGAACAGAAAACATCCGCACACGCTGAAGGCAAAAACATCTACATCCGTGCAGCAGCCGGTTCCGGAAAAACCGAAATGCTCATGGAGCGTGTGCGTCATCTCACAGAAGACAGAGGCTTTGCGCCGCATGACATCCTCTGCTGCACATTCACAAGAATGGCAGCGCAGGAAATACAGGCACGGCTGGCCGAGAAAATCGGCAGTTCCGCAGCCAAAATTTGTGCAGGAACCATCCACAGCACGGCACTGTATGCCATACAGAGCGCATCCGAAACCAGATACAGCATTGTCAACGCGCAGGAGGAAAAACTGCTCTTTAAAATGGCGGCCATTGAATCCGGAGCCATGCGCGGATACAGTGCCTCCAAATGGGCGGTTCCCAAAAAAGCCTGCTCTGATACTCTGGAAGAATATTACCAGACAGGCGACCGGCCCATGCGTTTTACAGACGGGTTCCTTTTTTTTGAAACCTTCATGAGCATGTGCAACCGCAACCGTTCCCTGACCTGTGGCATGATCCTGCCTCATCTTTGGCACAATCTTCCCCGATATGCAGGGTTTATGCGGTTTAAGCATATCCTTGTGGATGAAGTGCAGGACATTGATACCATCCAGTGGCGCGTGTTCGCCGCATTGCAGAGACTTTCGGATGCGGATTTGTTCGCGGTTGGGGATCCCTGTCAGTCCATATTCTCGTTCAGGGGTTCTCTGCCGGAATATCCGGAAGTGAACAAAGACAAATTCACGGTGTTTGAAATGCAAAGCAATTTTCGTTCCTCACAGGCCGTTGTCAATGCCGCAAACAGGCTTATGCAGCACAGCAGCACAAGGACAGAAATGAAAGCAGAGCGGGGTTTCAAAGGCGAAGTGATGTTCGGCGGCGGAAAGGACAGCAAAGACACCGCAGAGTTCACAGCGGATCTGCTTACCTTTACCAGTTGGAAACCCCGGGACATTGCCATTCTTGCCCGCAATCATGTTTTTTTGGAAAAGATCCGGCAGGAACTTGGCAAGCTGAATGTTCCCTGCGTGTATCATGCCGCAGACAATCTGGAAAAGACCCCCGGCTTTCTGAAAATGCACAATCTGCTCAAACTGCTGGTCAATCCCTATGACAATTTTGCCTTTATGCAGGTGCATGACCTGCTGTGTGATGAAATGCAGTACCCTCAGATTCGGCATCTTGCGGAAGTAAGAGGGCAAAGCCTGTTTCAGGTGTGGAAGGGACTCAATGAATGGTCAGACAGCAGATATGCACAGCATTTCTTTGATTTGTACGGCAGTCTCCCGGAAACAGAACAGCATGTCCCGGCTGTTGCCTTTGCACTCAAAGAACTGGGTGATATTCCTGAAGATGTGCTGAATATCCTGTTTGCATGGTCTGCCACAGCCAAATGTCAGAACAGTGTGTGCTGTTTTCTGGACTGGCTGGCGGTGCGGGAAAGCGAAGGCAGAAAAACCGGAGGGGAATCTGTTCATCTGCTGACCATTCATGCAGCCAAAGGATTGCAGTGGCCTGTGGTGATTGTCGCAGGCGTGAATGAGGGAATCCTGCCTTCGTTTCAGTCCATTCGGGAAGGGGAGCAGGCAGTGGCCGAGGAACGGCGGCTGATGTATGTGGCTTTGACGCGGGCAATGGATGAAGCATATATCTTTTCACGGCCCGAAGAGAGTGAGAAATGGCATAACCCGGTAAGCAGGTTTGTGAAGGAGATGAAACCATGATCCCAATCCGGAACCCGTATACAGACGTTTTGCAGGAAATTGAAATGGGACTGTGGGAGCATGACTTCCGCGTGGATGAGGGAATTGCTGTTCCCTATCATTATGATGACAAAACCTTCCGTGCCTATATCAAAATATTTATGTCCGGCATGGTTTGGAAGCAGTGGGAATTTATGCTGGGGAAACCGCAGGCTGAAAAAGAACAGTTCAGCGAAGAACTGGGAACTGCGTTCAGGGAACTGGTGCTGAAATACACCGGCATTGATCCGCATGAACTGTACGAAGAAAACCATAAACCGGTTTCCACTCCGGGGAGATGCTGATGCACATCACCGTAACCCACAAAGTCGTAATTTCCGATGCTCCGCGGGCTGTGAAAACCAGTCTGAAAGAGAAATTCACCATACCGAATCCTGCGTATGCGTCTGCCCTTCGCGGGGGCCGCAGAATATACGGCATTCCCCGCAATCTGGAATTGTATGAAACCGCTTCCAACGGAGATATGCTTCTGCCCCGCGGGTGTGCGCAGGAAATCATAGACTTTTGCAAAAATCTTGAACCCGGTCTTCCGGTTGCTGCAAAACTGACAGAATGCGAACCGGTTTTGTTTTCCTTTACCGGCAGTCTGAAGCCTTATCAGCAGAAAGCGGTTGATGTCATGCGTTCAACCCGATCCGGAGTGCTGAACGCTCCCACTGGTTCCGGCAAAACAGTTATCGGTCTTGCCCTGGTTGCAGAACGCAGGCAGACCGCGCTGATTCTGGTGCATACAGAAGATCTGCTTCATCAGTGGATGGATCGCATTGAGGAATTTCTTGGTATTCCCAAAGAGGAAATCGGGGTGATTTCCGGGCGGTCAAAAAAGTGGGAAGGCAAACAGATTGCTGTTGGCATTGTCTATTCTGTCGGGAAAATAACAGCGGAACTGGCCCCGCATTATGGACATGTTCTTGTGGATGAATGCCATCGCACGCCGGGCCGGACATTCACAAAAGTTGTCAGCGAACTGCATCCGCTGTATCTGACCGGGCTTTCTGCCACACCAACCCGGAGGGACGGACTTACCAAACTGATTTTCTGGTTTGTCGGGCCTCAGAGACACGCGGTTTCAAGACAGGAACTCATTGCCAGCAATGATCTGTTAAATGCAGAGGTGCATTTCCGTGTCACACAGTTTTCCACCCGGCTGAATGCCTCAAATGAATATGCAAAAGTGATCAGAGAACTTACGCGTGATGAATCCCGGAACCAGATGATTGTTGCAGATGTTCTGCATGTAAAATCCAAAGAATCCGGGACGATTCTGATTCTGTCAGACAGAACAGAACACTGTGACCGCCTTGCAGAAATGCTGAAAGAGAAAGGTGTTGAAAGCACTCTGCTGTACGGGAAACTGAAAAAGTCTGTCCGTGAGAATATCCCTGAGCAGATTGCATCCGGAGAAATCAAAGTCCTGATTGCCACAGGCCAGTTGATTGGAGAGGGATTTGACGCAAAACAGCTTACGGTTTTATTTCTGGTTACGCCCATCCGTTTCAATGGCAGGCTGCGGCAGTATATCGGCAGGGTTCTGCGGATTGCCGAAGGAAAGAAACGGGCGGTTGTGTATGATTATGCGGATATGCTGGTGGGGCAGTTGAAAGGCTCTGCAATAGCAAGAAAAGGGATTTACAAAGAAATGGGGGCAAGAACATTATGAAACGCATTCACGCGGCAGCAGCAGTTTTGGTGTTGTTTTTCAATATTCTCTGCTATGCAGCGGAAGTGGAAATCATTCTGAATATCAACGGGCAGCAGGTTCCGGTAAAAGCGTATCTTTCTGAGTTCCCGGCAGGCCAGCCTCCGCAGGTTCCGCAGGAAGTTGACCCGGAATGCGTTGAAATCAGTGCGGAGAAAAACCAGCTTATCCTGTTTGCAGTTGTAAAGCAGGATTTGGAATCAGTGATTCGCACTTTGCGGGCACTTGCAGGAGCGAAGGAGAAAAAGTGAAAATCATCAGTCCATCGCATGAATTTCTGGATATGCCGGACGGAGCGGACATTCTGAAACGGATAGAAACCGCAGGCCGTACCTGTTACAAAAGCGAAGATAAAATCACAGCGGATTCTGCTGCGGGGTTTGTGAGGGGTGTTATCAAATCCGGGCATCACAGTGTGATCGAGCATGTGAATATCTCAGTGAAATTCATATGTGATCGGGGAGTTTCGCATGAGCTTGTCAGGCACAGGTTAGCTGCCTACAGTCAGGAAAGCTCAAGATATTGTAATTACAGTAAAAATAAATTCGGGAATGAGATAACCTGTATCCGTCCTGTTTGGTATCATGATATGCCTTTGGGTGAATATCATGAAGATTCACAGGGTTTGATTTTTTGTAATAATGTTTTTTTAAAATGTAATGATTTGGAAAAAATCACATTTATCAAATTCATGCTTGATGCGGAATGGAGCTATATGAAATTACTTGAACTCGGAGAAAGTCCGCAACAGGCAAGATGCGTATTGCCAAATGCGCTGAAAACTGAAATTGTCATGACAGCAAACCTGCGGGAGTGGCGGCACGTTCTCAACCTGAGATGCTCCAAACCGGCACATCCGCAAATCCGGGAACTCATGCTGCCTCTGCTGGAAGAATTTCATTCCCGGATTCCCGTGGTGTTTGATGATTTGTATGAGAAATATTTTGGCACCGGAGAGACGGAAGCATGAGCATAGCCGAAGAATACAAAGACCTGCCGCCCCGTTTCGGACGTGAGGCTGTGGAAACCCTGTTCCCAGGCATCATTTCCTCAAAAACACTGGCACGTCTGGACAGCGAAGGCAAAGGCCCGGACAGATACCGTTACCGCCGGAAGATAGTCTATGAGAAAAAATCCTTTCTCCAATGGCTGGAGAAAGATTTCCGGCAGCTTAAAAGGCTGTGAAAGAAAATTTTTGTATTGACAGTGGTGTGAATATCCGTTAATATCGGCTGAAAATACCGATGGCGCAGGAAAGGGATACTTCTCGGTAACAGAATGTCGCTGGTTCGAGTCCTGCCACTGGCCCCATAAAAAAATGGCCGGTGTAGCTCAGTTGGCAGAGCGTCTGCATAAAAAGACCCTCTCCGTTTTTTCCTCGGTATCATAAAGAAAAAAATGGTGGCGCAGGCAAAGGTTACTTCGACTTGAAATCGGAACCATGAACCTTTGCCGCATGTTCCCCATTTTACATAATCAGCCGGTAGCGCAGAACAAAGATACTTCGCTTCATAACGAAACCAACCTCTTTGTTCGTGTGTTCTCCGGCTTTTTTATTTTGGAAAGGAGAAATGAGATGGCGAAGCTGAATGTGAAACCGGCAGGAATTTTCACGCATGAAGGCGCAAGAGCAAAACACATCAACATGGAGCAGTATCTGAGACGATCTGTGATGTCCTGCCTTCTGTGGGAAAAAGAGTTTTACGAAGACGGACAGGCAATAGCAGACCGCATTGCCAATTTTGTCCCAATGGTTGCTCCAAAAGTGGTTGCGGATATTGCAGTTGAGGCAAGAACAAAAATGAAACTGCGTCATGCACCGCTTTTTCTGGTGCGGGAAATGGCAAGACAACCGGAACACAAAGGACTGGTTGCCAAAACACTGGCACAGATTATTCAGCGTCCGGATGAACTGACGGAATTTCTTGCCATTTACTGGAAAGAAAAGAAACAGCCGCTTTCCGCTCAGGTGAAAAAAGGACTGGCAGCGGCTTTTGCCAAATTTGATGAATATCAGCTTGCCAAATACAACCGGGACGGGGCAGTGAAACTGCGGGATGTGCTGTTTCTCTGCCATGCCAAACCAAAGGACGCGGAACAGGATGCGCTCTGGAAGCGGCTGATCAGCAATGAACTTGCTGTTCCTGACACATGGGAAGTCTCACTTTCCGCAAAGGACGGAATTGCCAAAAAAGACAAATGGGAACGTCTTCTGAGGGAAGGCAGGCTTGGTGCAATGGCTTTGCTGCGGAATCTGAGGAATTTTCAGCAGGAGAATGTGAATGAAATCCTTGTGACTGATGCGCTTGGGAATGTCCGTGCGGAAAGGGTGCTGCCTTTCCGGTTTGTCTCTGCCTCCCGTTATGCGCCGCAATGGGAATCCCATATTGAAAGAGCAATGATGAAATGCCTTGAAGGGCATGAGAAGCTGAATGGGAAAACTGTTCTTCTGGTGGATGTTTCAGGGTCAATGGATGTGGCACTGTCAGCGCGTGCAGAGATGAAACGGATAGACGCAGCCTGCGGTCTTGCTGTTCTGATACGGGAAATCTGCCAGCCGGTCAGGATTTTCACCTTTTCAAATGCACTGATTCAGATTCCCGACCGGAGAGGGTTTGCGCTTCGGGACGCGATTGTAAGTTCGCAGCCAATGATGGGAACCTATCTGGGCAAGGCTGTCCGTGTTGTTTTTGAACAGATTCATGATGCAGACAGGCTGATTATTATCACAGATGAGCAGTCTCGTGACCCAGTTCCTGATCCAATGGGAAAAGGGTATGTGATCAATGTCGCTTCTTATAAAAATGGTGTAGGTTATGGGAAATGGCTTCACATTGACGGGTGGAGCGAAGCAGTGATTGATTATATTGCCGCGTTTGAAAAAAGCTGTGTTACCCCTTCTTCCTGAACCTTACCACCTTCTCCCCGCTGTCCGCAAAGGACGCGGCCAGGGATGAAACCGCATCCTGTTTCACATCCGGAATCAGATGCGCATACCGCTGCGTCATTTCAATATTGGCATGACCCAGCAGTTGCTGTATAACAAACAGGGATTCACCCTGTATTGCCAGCCAACTGGCGAAAGTATGACGGAGCGTATGAAAACAGACCTTCTCTCTCGGATCAGTGACCCCTGCATTCAGCCCGATGGCCGCAACCACACGGCCAAAGGTGGGACTGATCCGTTTCTGTTTTTTGCCGTCATACTGAGGGAAAAGCAGGGCGTCAGGCCCCTTGCCTTCGCAGTGCTGCAAGGCAAGGTCAAGGATCTCCCGCACCGGCTCCGTGATATATGCCTGCCGGGGAACGCCGGTTTTGGTGTCCGTGATATGCAGAATGCCGTTCTGCATGTCGGTTTTCCCGACCGTGAGCGAAGCAATTTCACTGAACCGGAGTCCGCAGTACAGGGCAAGCCCGGCCTGACACCATGTTTGCAGGGATTTCTCTTTCAGGGCATCCAGCAGTTGCCGTGCCTCCTGATGACTGAGGAACCGGATGCGCTTGTTGTCCGGTTTCGGCATGTCAACACTGTCTGTCGGGCATTCCCCCGCGTACAGCTTCCACTTTCTTGCTTTGTGGAAAACAGAACGGATCAGCCCCAGCACCTGCAGGATGGTAGCCTGGGCCAGTCCTTTTTTCAGGAGTGTCCGTTTCAGTTTTTCCACATCAAACGGGGAAATGTTTTTCATGGGAACATCTGCGAATATCATAAGGTGTTCCCTGTACCGGGATTCATCAGCGGCATGACTTTTTTTGTTTGCCGCAGACCATTTCAGGAACTCAGCGGCGCAGGCCCCGAACGTGATGTTCTCCTTTGCCTCACGTTCCGCAGCTTCGGCAATGGCAGTGCGCTTATCGGTCTGTTCCTGCCGCCGATCCGCCAGAGACTGGAATCCTGTGCCTGTCCGGATGTTGCTCACGATCTCCGAACGGATCTCCGCAGCCATCGCAGCGGTGATACCCTCGGAAAGCCAGCCGCAGGATTCCTCTTTGGTTTTGCCGTCCCGTTTGTACCGGATGGAAAAATACCGGTCCGGCTTTCCGCGGAACTTCCGGGATTCATGTTCCCGGAACCGGACACCGGGATACTGTGTGCTGTGCCAAATCATAAGGGATTCTCCTGTCCCACTCCTGTCCCACCTTTGGCGGGTGTTCAGGGGTACTCAAGTAAAAGTGGATGGGTGAAAAAGTCAATAAACATCAATATCAGGACAGCCGAGGGCGGTCAAGTAAAACTGTCTGTATGGATTCCTAATCCATGCGCCGCAGGTCCGATTCCTGCCGGGGGCATTCAGTTTTATAAGGCACTTAACGGTTGCATGCCGTTATGTGCCTTTTTTGTTTCTTGGGTTTGTCCCACTGCTGTCCCACTTTTTTGAAAAGGGGAAACGTATGGAATGCGAATATAAAGATGAGGACGGGTGCTGTGAACATGTCCGGAACACCACACCGGAATGCCATGAGGGGATCTGTCCTGAGAAAAAAACGCAGGCTGAGATAGACCGGATAAATAAGGATATGGGTTTTGCAGATGGCCGCTGCACCTGTGGGATTTGTGGGGAAACATTCTCAAATGCAGAATGGGAAGGCAGGCATACCTGGCACAGCAATCCGAACTGTCCGAAGGCAGTTGATTTGGATTCAGAGGAAGAGTGCATTTGCGGGCTTCGTGCTTATGATGTTCATGCCCGGTGCTGCCCACATTGCCGGAAAGGAGCATAGCATGAATTCATATACATACAAAAAACAGGTGGCAGGAAACAAACCGGACTGGAACAAATGGACAAACGGTGACTGCACTGTTTGCGGTAAAAAGAATGTCCGGCTGTGTTATGGTGTGTGTGACCAGTGCCGGAGCCATTTCACGAAAGAGGATTGGGAACATCATATGAAGAAAGCCAAAATGCTTCGGGAGAGTGAGGCGGGAAATCATGCCGAAAATAAAACAGGGTGATTATGTATCCCATTATCGCAGCAAAGAGGTTTACAAGGTTCTGTCCGCTGACGAACACTGTCTAACTCTTATTGATGCAGAAAACAGGCATTATGGTACATATCCATATGATGAGGTAACAAAGGTTCGCAACGTGAAAACTGTAAAAAAATGGGAGAAGGCATGACACCGACAGAGTTGCTCTCTGAAATTGACCGCATGTATCTGGAGTCAAAAAAGGCGAGACGTTCCCGGCTCAGTATGGAATGGGGCATATGGAGCGGGGAGATGAACAGGAATATCCGAAAACGGATTGCGGAAGATGATCCGGAAAAGGAAAAACTGAAGCTGGTGTTTGCGTACTGGCAGAATGCGTCCATTCTTCTGGAACTGCATTTCAAATCCAGACTTCTGAAAAGGAAGCAGAAAAAGGAATGCAGGGAGATTATGGAGCATCTGAAAAAGCAGATATTGACCTAACCCATCGTTCAAGCGGACGGCGGGAAAAGCCCGCCGCCGCTTAACTCAATGTTGCACGAAAGCCCTTCGGGCAGGAGGGGGGAGGTACTTTTCCCTATAGCACAAATCATGCCAAACCCGGCATCCGGAGCAGGGCTTCCGTACAACCATGCGTTGAAGCGGACTGCCGGGCAGGGCGGGAGGAGTCTTTTTTTTTCCGATCTGCCGCTTAACTCAGTGTTATGTGTTCAAAATCATAACATAAAGAGCGATGGGTAACTCAAACTGAAAGGAGTTACCTAATGAAAAAAACAGTAACAACAAATGGTCATGAGCGTGGAGAATTTATTGATTCAATAGGAAATTACTGCTCAATTCAGATAGAGTCCGAAGAACAAAATCTTTGGCTTGGGGTTGATATAGATACTTTGAATCAAAACAGTTCAAGAATGCTCCTGACATGTAAGCAGGTAAAAGAATTGCTGCCTGTTTTACAGAGATTTGCAGATACAGGAGTTCTTTTTAAACAAAATGAAAGAAAATAAAATCAAACAGTACCGCAACGGCGGGGACGGGTTTATCCAGTGGTGCGAAGAGAATGTCTGTATGCCCATTTATCCGGCAGGCTCTCCGATTGCACAGTGGTATTCCATGGGCAGTCTGCCGGATACGCCCAGCCCGGAAACCGGGCGTTCCTATAAAGGCATGTGGGAAGCCCAGAAGCCGATTCTCCGGCAGGCACTCCGCATGAACAGGGGCAAGTTCGTTCACCGGCTGATTATCTTCTGCTGGATGCGCGGGGAAGGCAAAACTGCCCTTGGCCCGGTGCTGATCAACTTGTGGCGGTTTTTCAACTGGCCCCGTCAGAAGATTGCACTGGCCTCCAACTCCAAAGACCAGACAAGTCTGATTACCTTTGATCTGGCAAAAGATATTATCTGGAACTCTCCTGCGCTTCTTCGTCAAATCGGAGAAAAGAATATCAAGCCAAAAGAGATCCGCATGAGGGATCACCGGGGCAATGTCGCGTCTGTTATGCAGTCTGTTGCCATCATGAGTTCTGCCATATTGTCCGGCATTACGGGTTATGGGCTGTCTGAAGTGTTTCAGATGCGGGATTCCACACGGTTCACACAGATAGACGGATCAATCCGAAACGTCCCCAACGCGCTGGGAGTAATAGACTCCACTGTGGCCCCGCGGGGCCATTTTCTGTATAATCTGTACAAAGCCTATCATGAGGGAAAGGACAAAACCCTTTTCTTCTCCTACCGGTGCAGCCCTAACGCAGACTGGCGGGATTTCTGGCATCCCGAGGCAAGCCAGTCACAGATCAACGGATACAAAATCAAATTCCCCCGGTGGGAATTTGACATGTATTTCCGGAACACATGGGGTTCCGGAACCAGCCGGGTGTTCACAGATGATGAAGTCGAAGCCACGCGTTACCTCGGAGCGGATGGCATTGTGGGAAATCAGGCCCGGCTTCTGGAAATCATTGCCAACATCCGGGAAGCTGCAACAACCGGGAACATGACAGAACCGGACGGGCATCAGATAGAACTGTATTCTCCGGAACTCAAGATATATTCCCTGCGCAAAAGACTTAAACCCGTGTCCGGCATTTACACCCTGTCGGATCAGCTTGGAAAACCCCGTTCCGCTGATTTGGATGATCTGGACAGACTTTCCGAACTTTATGACACAGACTGGGCGATCCTGTGCGGCATTGACCGTGCGGACCCGTTCAGCACAGGAAACAACAGTGCTCGCACCATCATGGTGTTTCTGGCAAAAGGAATGGTCGGGTCGCGCAGCATTGCCCCGGCGGTAATTGGCCCCACTGCAAACTATATCTATGTTCTTTTGAATCTGGTGCATGTCGAGGATTCTTCCCTGGAATGGATCAAGAACGAGCTTATAGATATGGAAGAACGCATGGGCGGGCTGGATGCTGTGACCGGTGAGCGTTACGGGCTGTTTGACCTGTATCCGTGGTGTCAGGAGATGTCCATTCCCTTTGCGCTGCTGTATCCGGATTTCCAGCGGCAGGCAGAGGCATTCGGGGAACTGCAGCGGATTGTCATGGACGGCAGGCTGAAGTATCCCAACTGCGCGGTGCGCGGTTCCCGGCATGAGGATCTGTTTGAAGAGGAAATGCTGACCTTCCAGCGCGAAGAAAATGCAGGCAAGGAAGGCGGGTTTGGCATCAGCCGGAAAAAGGTGGGCAGTTTTGGCAGCCCGGAGAAAGCATTGACCAACGGCATTCAGGATGATTCTGTCTATGCGATGGTATGGGCCATCTACGGCGCAGTGGAAATCAGCACGGATCATTTCCGGAAGCGCACCGGAAAGGTGAACATGGGAATTACTGTGGAGCAGAAGGGACTGATGGGGAATTATGATAACTGATAATCCCCCGGCAAAGAGTTAAAACACCTGCACCTCAGCCTCATACACAGTGGCCCGCTGTCCATACTGATCAGAAGATGCAGAAATAATCAGATACATATTGTCCAAATCCGCCTGTGTCCAGTTTCCTGTTGCGGTTGCAGATATGATTTCCGGAGTATTTTCTGCGCCCAGGGCAATGCCTGAAACGCTCAGGACTTCTGTATGATCTGAAAGATACAAAGCAATCCCAAATGTCCGGCTTATATAGGCTGTTGCCGCCAACACCCTGACCCTGACATGCGTTGCCGCGTCTTTGGCAATATGCGACAGATCCAGATCCAGAGATTCTTCCGAATAGGATTCAGTGTAAATATATTCCGTAATTTCCGGGGTATCCACGCCTGTGTCCAGCAGATTCCATGCGGTTGTGCCTGCATCTGAGGCGGTCCATCCGGACATGGTACTGTAATCCCCGTTTGGTTTCATGATCAGCGGATCAGGCATGGTGTTATTGGCAATCTGTGTCAGTTTTGCCAAAAGAGCCGCGTGCATGGCATTTGGCACGCCTGCTGTGACTATATCCTGCGATTCCCTCATATAATACCTCCCCAAACCGTAACGCTGTTTCCTGCGGAAAGCCCGGTAATATGGATTCCCACTGATTTTGCGCCTGCCAGATCCCAGTACAGCAGAGGCGACCAGTATTCTGTGTCATCATCTGTGAAATATGTGGCCCCGCATTCTGTGGTTTTGCTGCTCAGAATGGCATAGATTTCTGTGGCAGGTTCTGCGGTTATGTCCGTCAGTTTCACGACAGGAGTAAGCGTTGCGCTACCTCCGGCAAGAAAATGACTGACACGGCAGACCAGTGTGCTTCTGTCGCCAACCGTAAGCATGTTCGCATTGAGTTCAGAGCAGTAATTCAGATCCCAACTGTCTGTACTGCTTCTTGGTCTGATTTTCTTCATTTCCGCATAGCGTGAAACCTGCGTGACAAGCTGGATCACCCTGGCTCTGTCCTGTTCATCGGTTTCAATGGCCGTGCGGGTGGCAACCACGTCCCCGCTTCTGCCGTCATCCACTTTTGTTCCCTGTTCCATATTCATACTCCTATATTTTCAGCGTATCAATTATGCCTATTTTTGTGAATCCTGTACGGAACTGCATTGCATCCGTGCCGGATAAGGCTGTAAAATCGGCAAGTGTGTCTGAAATAAACCCGGCAAGCCATGTTTCCAGTTCTGAAGACCGGTCGCGACTCAGAGGGTTTATGCCTGTCGTATTCTCTGCATACAGACAGACCGCCCTGTATGTCTTGAAAATTTCAGAAATCTGTTCCGGATGCGAGCCTGTTCCTTTTGGAACGAAGCTGTAATTTTCCAGCAGAAAAATGGTGCGGGCAGTCATCGTGCCTGCATAGCTCAGATCAGTATATGCTTCCAATCCTGTGCGGCTGCTGGATACAATTTCCCCATTCGCATAATGCGACTCGGTTGTTTCAGTATATGTGGGATATGTGTCAAACAGTCCATGCCATTGGGTGGAATGGTCTGAATAGCTGTCGTATGTGGACGGATCATCATTGAAATTACAGGAATCATTATATGACTGCGTATAATAGACCGTTGCGGCTCCATTGCCTGTATTGAATTGGATATGCCGGGCAGAACCCAAATCATAATTTCTGATATGCGTATAAGCGGCGGTCAGAACTCTTGTTTCGGCTTCATTGAGTGTCCTGGTTTTTGTGAAAATGTCCGCGTTGGAACCTGCCGGTTCCAGTGGGCATTCACTGTAGGCTGTGGCATTCTGGTCAAAGCTGAAACAGGGGTCTTCATACCATTCGTTGTCAACATCGCATCCTGTGGCTACCTTCCGATTTGGGGTATTGATGCAGAATTTCATTTCATACAGGGATTGGCCTGTCTGAAATTCGCCATAAAAAAACCAGTCCGAAAAAACCGTGTTGGTTTCGGTGGTTATGTATTTTGTTTTGTATCGAAGCGGGAACGTGTAGCCGCCCAGAGATGTTATGGGCACTTTTTTAACCGGGTCCCACAGAATGACATACCACCACTGATGATGTCCGCTATAGTAATTTCTGCCGAACATAATTTCCAGCCACACAATTTCATTCGGGCATTCTTTCAGCCCGCTCTGAAACCCCACCACAGAATAGCTTTCGCCGCTCCCGTGTCTGCTGTTTTCCGCAAGCACCAGCACAGAATCTTCCTCTGAAAATGCCGTATGCCCGCCTTCGGTATCATTTCTGCCCTGACAATGATAGAAAATCGGCACATTGTCTTCCCTGCCGATGCCGTCAATCTCAACCGAGGCCGTGCCTGCGTCCCTGTCTATGGAAATGATTGTGCCTTTTTTCAGGCAAACATCCCAGACCGCAGTTACATCACTGCCAAAATCTGCCGCATATTCATGAGCTTCGGCCATTTGCTCAGGCTCCTTTCCCGCCGATTTTCATAGGAATTATCACAAAATCCGCAGTCACCGGACATTCCGTGCCGGGGGTTTCCTCAGCGGTTCCCCGGTATCCGAACACATTGACCCAGTAATAGGTCGTTCCCCGCACCAGACGGGACAGGCCGATTTCCCTGAAATTCCCGTCCAGCATATTGGCCCGGTGCGGCGGTGAGTTTTTCCATCCGGTGAACGCCTCCATCGCGGAGGCAGTGCCGGAAAGAATATTCTCCCCGCATCCCCATTCTTCCTCATCTGAGGCATACCCCGCATCCTTCACCCTTGCCTGAACATAGGTTCCGTCTGTTCCCTGATGGGAAAAAAAACCGTGCGTTACCATATCCTGACAGTGCCGCTGGGCTGCGCTGTCGAGTCTGGAATTCAGCGTGACCGGGTTTTTCCCGTTTTCCGCCCGGAATGCGTTGAGCAGTTTCACAAAATCCGTGAAACTGCCTGACCCGCTGTTTTCCTCTTCCTCTGCTCCGGGTTCCGGATTGTAATCATAATTGGTGTCACAGGACAGATCACAGGCATCTGCTCCGGACATGAGAAACACCCAGTCTCCGACAGAATAATTCACAAAATCGGAAGATACTGCCCGGATGATTCTGCCTTCTGTGTCCACCATATAATAGATGCCGATTTCATCATAATTTCCGCCTTTGGATACAATCACACCGCCTGTCATGCTGCATGTCCGGTAATATTTCTGTCCGCACAGATAACTCCGCTGCCGGTTTCCGGATTTAAAATGATGCAGAGCCTTTACCAGCATTCCCGGAACCAGCTTGGAATTGTCCTGAACTGTCAGACTGGAAAAATTGCGGAATCCCTCACAGGCCGGGGTGTAGCTTTCCCCTGCTTCAACAATGAGACACGCGGAGCCGGGGTCAGGTTCCACAAGGGCAAAAAACACAGATTCGGTTTCGGTCATGTGTCCGGTGACAACTGTGGCCTGCCAATGGCAGTGCGCGGGTTCCCCGACCTTTACAACGGGATGATCCGCCATGCGTGTCGGTTCCCCTGATACGGGATGATAGGTATAAACCGGCCTTTCGATGATCAGACATTCCTCGGCCTCCATGCACTGATAGGGATTGTATTCGGTTCCGGGCTGGGAAATGGTAATGCGTCCTTTGGGTTTGACCGCAGGCGGATTGGAAAGATAAAAAATGACCTGCTTTCTTTTTTTGTCCACTTCCGCTTTTGCCGAACAGTCCTCACCGGTCGGGGCATCCACACTGCATCCGCCAGCACTGTCAGAACATACGGGAAGAATGATGGTTTTGCCTGCCATTATTCCTCTTCCTCAGTGCCGATGGTGAAGTTGTAGTTTGTGGTGGTCCCCTCGTATTCCACTGAGGCAGAATAGGTTCCCGGAGCAAGGGAACCCAGATCACAGAGTCCGTCAACCCCTGTGACAAAAGACTGCCCATGGAAATATACTGTGGCATTGGCAATGGGATCTCCGGAACACTGCATGACCACCTGACAGTCATAGGCTTCGGATTCACCGGCAGAATCCTCTTCTGCTTTGTAGGTTACTTCCAGACTGGCAAGCAGATCATTGTCTTTCGGGTCTTTGTCTTTATCCTTCTCCGTATCAGGGACTTCCTGCGACAGCACCACAATGGAGGTTGTGGCAGGATGTGTTGTTTCAACACCGTTTTCATCTGTTTCTGTCAGTCCGTCATACGTCACTTTTCCCTCAAAGGGATAACGAACCCATAATGCCCAGATGTCACACAATGCCCGGTAACGCACCTGTAGCACACCGATCACAGGAGCGGACAGTTTGACCTCTTTGCCCGCAAACAGCACATTCACGGACGGGGCTTTTCCCACCCATTCATATTCCGGAGTCATATTGGCAGGCGGATATTTCAGGGTTGCCTCAGCGGTTTTGACAAAGGTGAACGTCTCCTCTGTCCAGAAATCCGCTCCGTCCGTCACTTTGGTCAGCGTGTACGCGTAATTGCTTTCCATAGTGTAGGGAAGTTCCCTGTCGCTGACAATGGCACGGATATAGGCTTTGTCGCCAAAGACAAATTCCGTTTTGGCTTTTCCCCCGCTGTCCAGGTTGAGTTCATCGGCAAGTTCAAGCGCAGCAGATTTTTCCGCTGTCTCTGTTTCCTCTTCTCCCGGGACAAACCCCACGCTGATCTGCAATGACGCAAAGGCTTTGCTCATTATTTACTCCACGGAGGCCACAGACACAATGACCGGATAGGGAATGGGATCATCGCGGGGCGGGACAGAAGCCACAATCTGGGAATAGTTGCTGGAGTAACTTGCCAGCGCAACCGCAGTGCCCACCTGAGATGCTTTCAGGGAACCGTCAGCCGTGACCACCAGCGCACCCAGGGATTTGCCCAGCCACCGGTAGGAAAAACCGCCCATGATTGGCTTGGAGGTATTGGCCGTGTCTGAATTGCTGAAGGTAACGGATTCATCTTCCACGTTCACAGCAAAATCACCGGACGGGCCTGAAACCGATCCGTCTGTGATTTCTGCTGCGCGCAGTTCCAGATCGGACGGCTGCCGGAAACATCTGATGTAAATGGATTCTCCGAAGTCAAACTGTGACTTGGGTTCGCCTTCCGCGTCAATGTTCAGGGAATCATCCAGTTCCAGGGATATGCTGGCGTTTTCGTCTGTCCCTTCTCCGTCTTCAACATCTTTGGGACTTAAATTGATTGTGAGACTTGCGTATGCTTTAGCCATCTATGATTACCTCTTTCCTGTCGGAAGTGTCAGTCATGCCGATGTCAGATGTGATGTACCGCTGTCCGTCCGACATGGTGGTGAGCAGCACCATCGCACCGATTTTCACTTCTCCGATATTGCTTTTGCAGTTCTGCACGGTTTTTCCGTATTTCACGGCATAGATATTATTCCCCATCGCACGGATGACCTCACCTGTCACCATGCCCCGGGCTGTGACAGACTGATACTGCCGGAAAACAAGAAAATTTGTCAGGGAATAAGAAGACATTTCACCGCCTCAATTTCATTCCATATGGCAGGGCCGTCAAAGGTGATGGTGACTCTCTGCACTTTGTACGCGCCAATGACTTCTATCCGGGGAACGTTGATTTCAATAATGGTTCCGTCACTGCATCTGTCATGATACGGGGCACGGATGGAAACCTTGTGCCGGTCATATTTCTTTTCATCAATTTCCGCTGTGCCGCGTTCCACAGCCGCAGATTCCGAACTGATCATCACATCTGAAATCGGGTCCATCTCTTTGGGCGGATCCTCCGCTGTCCGGACATACACACACAGTCCGGACGGGTCGGTTCCGGAATATCCCAGCACGGCAATCAGGGCTTCCACCGAATCTGTATCCACCCGGTATCTGTGATATTCGCTCTTATACCGGATGTCACAGATGGCCCACATGCCGTCTATGGTCAGGTCTTTGGAATACGGGGTAAAGAAAACATCCCCTTCGCCCGGGACTGCGCCGATCCATTTTTTCTGAAGAATCTGCGTGATTGGCTTGGACACAGAGCCGGTTCCCTCTTTGAACTCCACCCGTTCATAATACGGATCGTCCTCTTTTTCCATTACAGGAAATTCAATTTCGTGTTTGCCCAGAAAGGTTACGCCCTCTCCGGCTGTGGCAAAGGCTTCCACATTCTCCGGCTGGATACCGTTTTTCCAGTACACCCGCAGGTGAACCGTCTGTCCAACTGTCGGTCCGGACTCCTCCAGTTCAATTTCCGGGGTTTCCAGGCTTTCGGTTCCCACATTGGAAATTTCAACAGCAGTGTAACCTTCCCCTTTCACACGCTCCGCAGAGATGGAATCCTCAACAACGCCTGTGCGCTCATACACAATTTCCCCGACTGTGATTTTGCAGGGCCGGGCAATCCATTTGCGCCGGACAGTCAGCGTGCCGTCATCAGCGGATCGCACAATGGAGCCAATGGCAGATGCGATTTTCTGCACTGCCTCAATGCTGTCAGAAGGCCAGTCTGCGGTTTCCGGCAATACCCAGTCCAGAGTGCTCCAAGTCACAGTGCCGTGTTCAATCATGGCACTGGCAAGAGCGGAAGCTGACATTTTCCCGTTCATGGCAGGCGCAGACCAGCCCGGACTGAATTCTGCATTGTTCCGCACACCCGGACTGTAACCGTCCAAAGTAAATGTATTTTCTCCGGATGCCTTGCGGTTGTCAATGGTAAACAGAAAGATACGGGACCCGACACGGATTTCAATTCTTGCCTCACCCGGTTTCACATCCGGATCACATTCAAAGAACAGATCCATATCCGATGATGTGATGGAAACCGTGTTGTGCACATAGCTTTCATCCAATGTGACAGAACATGCTGTGACCCGGTGTTTGCAGGGCTTCCCGTCAATGTAAATTTCATACCCCCCGGTAATGGGCGGAAGTCCTTCCGGTGTTTCCGGTGCAGGGATTGCTTCGGTATCTTCCGCTGGGAAAATGACAGAAGAAGCAGGTTCTCCGATTTGATTCAGCAGGGAAAGCCGGGACCGCAGCAGATATTTTTCCTGAATTTCTGTAAACAGATGCAGCGGAACCATAATCGGCTCGTTCCGCAGAGTGGTCAGCACAGAAAGTCTGCTGAATATTCGGGTGGCTGCCTGTTCCTCCGGCATTTCCGTCAGCAGACTTAACCTGCTCAGAATACGGGTGGCAGATGCGGATTCAGGCATTTCCGTCAGCAGATGCAGTCGGCTGAATCTGCGGGAAATTTCTGCCGAATCTGCCAGTTCGCACAGCAGATGCAGAGACGTGAATATCCTGGCCGCCTCTGCCGGGTCCGCCTGCAGTTCACACAAAACAGAGAATCTGCTGATGATCGGAATGCCGAAATTGCAGACAGAACAGATTCCTGTGCGGGTTTCCGTTCCTGTCTGAACAGAAAGCAGTGTCCGCAGTTCTGAAGATCCCAGCAGATGCAGCCTTGTTTCTGACTGCTTGTTTCCGGAAAAAAGAAGCAGCATGGCTTACTGTGAAATTACGCAGATGCCGACATGATTGACCGGGGCCGCGCTGGTGGATGCGGGGACAATCTGTTTTGCCCAGATTGGATACTCCCCGACATGTGTTTTAAAAGTGATCTGCTTTCCGGTCACGGGCGAACCCATCCAGCCGGTGTTCAGCAAAGTGAAATACGGGGTTCCGGTACTGGGATTCACCGGGGAAAAACCGGTGCTGATGTTTCCGGTTCCCACAGATCCGGAAAACAGCCCGGCACAGATGAATGCAGTGGAAGAGGTAAAGGTGATTGTCCAGTCATCTTCCACACAGCCCTTGTTCAGACAGGTCAGAGGATACGTGGTATCATCATACAGATTGTCCGCGTCTGTGAACGTGTCATACGTTGCCACTGCCTCGGCCAGTTCCGGCAGACAAGCGGCAATGTAAGTGTTTGCAGTGAGATAGGGATTTGCCACCTGCTCCGCAAGGGTCACGGTGCATACACTCCCTGACCACGACCAGAATTTGTCGTAATAAGTGCAGGTGATATCGGTGCTGTTGTCCGGAGGCTGTGTAAACGTAATCGGGGTTGTCCATGCGCCGGTGGACATGTTGAGTTGACCCGCGGAACAGTACCCGGAGCAGGAACCGTCCGCATTGACCGTAACTGTCTGGGCTGTTCCGCTGACGGTCACTGAGATAACCGGCCGGTAATCGTCAAAGGGATTCACGCCGTTGGTGATGTTGGCAAGGGTGCTGAGTGTCGGAGTCTGACTGCTGCCGTTTCCGGCGCCGATCACTTCGTTTTCCGTAAGACCCGTGGGCAGCCGTCTGAATTCGTAACTGCCGGTGTCAACGGTTTCCACTTCATCGTTTCCCAGATACCGGCCTTTGGGATAGTTGATGTCATCGGTATAGGCGATCCGTGTCCAAGTGTCTGTGATAAACTGGACAGAATCTCCGGGTTTCACATCCGCAGCAATGGTCTGGGACGCCTTGTAATAATTGCTGATATACAGCAGCCCGCCCGGGACAAAACCGGATTCTGTGCCCTCAAACTCTGCGGACACGGTTGTTTCACCGCCGGAAAGCGCAGTGGAAAGTTTGCCGCATCCCACCAAAGTCGGATTGCCTGCGGAAATGGTGGCCTGCGTATCCCTTGCCGCACCTTTGGCAAGATAATATCTGTCCCCCGCGTTGCTCTGGTTGGTCAGAAAGGCAGTCACCAGATAAGCGATTTCCGCAGGGGTCACTGCGCTTCGGTTCTGCCAGAAGGCTTTCCGCCATCTGGTAATTCCTGCTGCGCGCTCTGCTGCTGCAACCATGGGGAACAGATTGTTCAGTCCCCATTCTGTGACAGCAGATGCACTGCTGCGCCCGCCGTTTGCTCCGGTGTCTGTCACGGTTGCGGATTTTGCGTATTTCACATCAGTTGTTTCTATTGACATTGTTTCACTCCGTTACTGCGGGTTCTGCCGGAAGTATATTTTCCGTTGTGGAATTGTCATTGTCATGTGTGCTGTTATCGGAATTGTCCGAATTGTCGGACTGGTCGGAATTATCGGTTGTGTTCCCGGAACTGGTGATGTTCAGCGTCCGGGTGTCGGTTGTGGTGCTGGTTACAGAATTGTCGGTCGTGTTCCCGGAATCTGACACGGTGACAGTTTTGGATTTGTCCTCGGTGTTACCGGAATTGGAACTGTCTGTGCTGGAATTGCCGGAATCGGAAACAGATACGGTTTTATTGGCCTGATTTGCATTGGTGACGGTATTGGAAACATTGCTTACCGTGCCGGATACATCCCGGATGGCAGAGAATATCTCATGCCCCAGAACGCCTGCGGTGACACCGTAAACAGCGGCTTTGCCAAATTCCAAAGCATATTTTGCGCCCGGAGCCGGGTCCGGAGCAGACGGCAGGTTTACATTGAACACCGGCACTGCCTCAGATGTGTCGCTGCCGATGAAGATCACACTGCCCTGTCCGGATGCCGAATGCTGAATTGCCGCAATCTTCAGAGCAGTCTGCTGCCGGATTTCCTCTGCCTTGAGATTGTAATAGGCAGCCGCAGCCTGCGCCTGTGCTGCGTTGATTTGAGACACAGACTGGGAATAGCTCTGATAGGTTTTGTCATATCCTGCACACCCGGAAAACAGTGTCAGGGCAATGGCAATGAGGGTGTTTGTTTTCATTTTATGCCGCCATTTTGCTGTCAAAGGTTCTGCGCATGTCAAACTCTGCTTTTTTCCCGGCGTTCCAGTTTTTTACTGGCCGCAGATAGCCAACCACGCGGGAATACATTTCGGTTTCCTGATCATATGCCGGATTTTTTGCATAGCACGCAGGGCATTTTATTTTCCGTTCTCCGGATTGCAGCGTGTAAACCGCGCCGCCTTCAATGTGAAATCCGTCTTCCAGAGCATCAATGAAAATTTTGATTTTCTTTTTGCAGTCACAGCACGGGCCTTCAAAAAAAACACCGCATTCCCACGCGTTCTGTTCATCAAAAAAAGTGTGCAGTTGTTCAATGTTCATGTCATATCTCCTGAAAGTTGATGGTGAACCCGTAAAAATTGTCCGTGTCTTCATAACTCGGTTTTCCTGCCTGAACCGGTGAGGCTGATACAGCGGGAGGGTTTTCATTGGCAACAAAACGCACACGGAACCATTGGCCCCAGTATTCCAGAAAATACAGTGCTTTGGGAACAGAGGCCAGTGCCAGAGTTGAACGGACAACAGCCCATGTAACCCGCCCGCGGGAACCTTCCGGGGCCAGGGTAATCATGCGTCCGTAGGCATAATCCTCAAACACAATGGGCGTATCTGCCAAAGATTTCACCGCAACAGCTTTGACCCCGGTATGCGAAGTCATATCCTGCATTGCCAGTTCATCCGGCAGTGTCACCAAAATTTCTGTTTTTTCAATATCCCAAATGCGGATATGATCCATATTCTCCCCCATTTGTTTTACCTGCATTGCCGAAAAACCGGCTGTTTTCAGGATCGCCTGAAAATACGAAAAAAGCAACAGAAAATACTTGCAAAAAAGCGGTTTGCCGTGTATGCTCGGAAAAACTTGGGACTGCAAAAAAGGGAGATGATAAGAATGCAAATTGCAAGGGAAGAACCAAGACAGATAAACAAAAAGGCTGTGGCCGCAGTTGTGTCTGCCTTTCTGCTGACCGGACTGCTGTTTGCAGCATACAAAAGCCCGTTTTACCGGGAGTATGTTTTTAAAAAATCCGCCACAGCATACCTGCGGGAACGGATGAAAGACCCTGATTCTCTGAAGATTCTTGAATGGGGAAAATTTGAACCTGTTCCGGAAAAGGACAGGGCGGAATATTCTTTTATGAAAGCGGCGCACTGGAGTGTCAGTGTGAAATACTCAGGCACAAATTCTTACGGCGGCAGGGTAAGCACTGAGGTGAATCTGCTGCTGAACGCAGAGGGGGTATGCTATTATGATTACGGGGGGTGAAAAAGAAAGTAAGAATATGAATTGCAGAATATGGTCTTTTGCATTTTATTCAATTTGTTATGAATCTATTATATGGGGTGTTTTTGGGTGGGGTGTTTTCGCAAAAGGAGCTTCTGCGTGGTGGTTTATTTTAGCTGTCTTTTTATCCATTTCCCAACTTAAACCAAAGCATTTTGGAATCAATCCATGCTTTGACAGAACACCTGTGGCGGAGTGATAAAAACATAACCCATCGTTCAAGCGGACGGGCAAAAAGACGCCCGCCGCTTAACTCTATGTTATGCTTCTTTAAATTAAGAAAGGAGATAGCCATTGTATATTTGTAATTTAAAAAAGAGTGAGGAATATATGAAAATTACGTATTATACTTATTTTGTAAAAAATAACAATGGCATGTGGCATCATAATTTACTTCCTTTTCTGCATAGATTTGTAGAATATAATAATCCAGAATTTAAAAAAACATTCACTTATTCTCAAAATCAATTGTATCTTTTTAAATTAACTAATCATATTTTCTTGTTTGTAATCACAAAAGACTCTGAAATAATAAAAACTATAGATTCAGAAGCATTGAATTATGGAGATATTTATCAAAGGTTACAAGAAGATGAGCGGCTTGGATTTGCATCTTATATATATGTAGACAATTTGTTTTACGGAATAGGCTCAACTATAGGTGGTCCTAAAAACACAGTATGGTTAGATTTTATAAATCAAATATTTATGAAGTTAAATATCGGTAAATATACGATTGATTCATTTCCATTACCATCAATGGCCACAAGAGATGAAATATTAAAAATGGATATTGTAGGCAGGACTACTTTTGAAATAGATAACTCTAATGATTTTGCGAAACAGATTATGGGGCTTTTTTGTGCTGATGTCAACGAAATTGACTGTCTTGAGGTAATAATCAAACCAAAAAGTAAAAAAAGCATAATAAACAGCTTTGCTAAATTATGTGGCAGTCTCAATGATGATGGGTTGAAAAAATTTTTGGTCAAAGCAAAAGCATCTATTGAAGATTCTTTAAAAGACTTCTATATTGTTGGGAAAGGATATGTTTCTGATAGCATTAAATCTCGTGATGATTTTAATATCTGTGAAGAAATTACTGATAAAATATCTAATAATCCAATATTAAATGAAAAAATTCAAGAATTCATAATAGATGAAAGGTTTTATAGCGATGAAATTCAAGATATTACTTGTTTTAATAGCATTGATAATTGGAGGCGTATTCTACTTAATAATTGATACCGCCATCCCTTTAGATGTGCTTAACAAATTGTTTAGCAAAATTGATATTGTAAGCACAATAATTGCTACTTTCAGCTTTACTATGGCTGGTTTTTTAGCAACAATAATCGCGTTGCTTTTAGGTTTAAGCAATAGACATTTCTTTAAAAAATACAAACATTATGGACATTTAAAAAACCTACTGTTCTTATATTTTTCTACTTTGGTCTTTCTGTTTATCAATTACGGAATCAGCATCTTTTCGTTTTGTAATATAATACTGCTTAAAATAATGATAAGTATATCATTTTTAAATATAGTCCAAATTTTTTTTATTAGTTTGGCGGCATATGTATTAAGCAAAAAAGCATAACCAGTCGTTCCACCGGACGGCGAAAGCCGCCGGTGAACTTGTTGTTAGATGTATGGAGGTAAATCATGATAGCTGCTTTATTCGTTGAAAAAAACGGATGCTATTTTAATATGCCCGGAGTTGACCCGTGGGATGAAGATCGGGACGCTCGTAAATATCAAGGGCCTTATCCGGTTGTGGCGCACCCGCCATGCCAGAGATGGGGGAAAATGTGGGCAGGCCAGCCATTATGGATAAAGAAGACCGGACAAAAGAAAAGGAAAGGCGATGACGGAGGGTGTTTTGCTTCTGCGATTAATGCGGTCCGTGTTTATGGTGGGGTTCTGGAGCATCCGTTTGGCAGCCACGCCTGGCCCTATTTTGGACTGACAAAACCGCCCCGGTCTGGCGGATGGGTCCAGGCTGATAATTATGGCGGGTGGACTTGTTGTGTTGAGCAAGGGCGTTACGGCCATTATGCTCCAAAACCAACTTATTTATATGCTATTGGGTGTCAGTTGCCGGAACTTGAATGGGGTGTTTACAAAGTCAGCGATGATGATTTTCCAAAGTGGGCTATGGAAAAATATGGGCGTGAAAAATGCAGAAGAGCCGGGTTGCTTGCATTTAAAGGCGGTAATAAAAATAGTTCACCACGCATCAGCACCCCGGAAAAATTTAGAGATTTACTTATATCGATAGCAAAAACATCTAACCAGCGCATGGAGCGGACGGCAAACAGCGCCGCCGCTCACCATTAACGTTACCCGTTCGGTTTCTTCCTCTGCTCCTTGGTCAACGCCCGCATGAGTGACCGTGCGGTTTCCTCATCACTCCACATTTTATAACTGCTTCCGCCCACTGTCAAATTTACCGTGCCGTAATGCGGCGCGCCTGCCGCTGCCATTACCGGCCCGCCTGCGGCAAAATGCTGAACAGGCGCAAAACTTGGCATCTGCGGCAGAGCAAACCGGAATTCCGGCATCACAAGTCCACCCTGGGCATATCCTTTAATCCGTGCCGCTGCGGTTGACAGTGCAGACGTGATGCGCTCACGGCCCGCATTCTGCAAACTCCGCAGGAAATGGAAAAAGTCAACCCCGAAGGATTTCACCACAGGCTTCGGGATCACGTATTCCCCCGGCGTCAGCATGGCCGGGACAGTATCACCGTCACCGGAACCGGGGACTTCACCTCCGCCTGCCATTGCCACAGACGCTCCGGTTTCCCCTTGTTTGCTCAGTTTGTCCTTCAGCGCAACCAGTTCCATGAACTTCTTGCGGGTCTTTTCCGTGTTGATGTCCAGTTCCACAGGATTGCTGAGTTCTTCCATCAAATCCCTGGCCTCTTCCGCTGCTTCCGCAAGGCCCTTTTTCACCTTGTCATCAATCACATGCCCGATGGCTTCCAGCATTCCGTTGGTTTCTTCCATTGCATTTTTGATGGAGTCTGAATTTTTTTCTGTTTCTGCCTGCGCTTTTTCCAATACCTGCACACGGGCGTCAGACACGGACACCATCTTTTTCTGAATGTCCTCAATTGCGGATATGGCTTTCTTTGTGGAAGCCTCCTTGGACACCAGAACCTTATCACCCTCTTTGATTTCGGTTGCCATTCCTGCCGCCGCATCCTTGGCCTCTTTCAGCAGACGGGTTTTTTCCTCATACTGGGCATTGCTCATGGCGTCTGCTTTGGCAATCTTCTCATTGATCTCCGCCCATTTGTCATTGTACGCCTGCTGCTCGGTCATTGTCCCGCGCTTCAAGTCACGGATCTTCTCTTCCGTTGACATCTGCTCATCAGCAAGAGATTTCCTGACATTTTTGATTTCCTCTGCAATCTGCTTTTCCATTGCCAGAGAATCCTGCAGTTCTTTCTGCAAAGCGTCTTTGGCCTGCCTGTACATCTCCTTTTTCTTTTCCAGCACGGCCCTGTCTATGCCTTCAACCTCTCTGGCATAGTCTTTCTGAACCTTTGCGGCCCCGTCAGAAACATCTTCCTGTATATCAAGGCTTTCCTCCAAAGACTTTTTCCGGTTTTCCGTGTTCTCCTGATACAGCAGGTTGAGCGCTTCATTGGCCTCTTTTTCTATCTGCACCATGTCAATGCCATTCTTCTTTGCCAGTTCCGGATTCATCGCCCACATGTTGGCGCGCTCAATGGCATATTCGGCATTCAGCTTTTCCTGCATGGTGAGGGCTGTTTTTGTTTCCGCTGTCTCAGCGGACAGAGCCTTTTTCTTGGCCCCAAGGGTTTCCGCAATGCGGCTGTTTTCTTTGTCGGCAAACTGGTCCAGCATGGTTTCCTGCAATCCCAACTGTGACCGTATGGCCGTGACCCGTTCCTCAGACATCTTCAACTGTACTGCCCGAATCTTGTCCGCATAGGTCATGGACGCCTGCAGATCAGCTTCGGTCATTCCCGGTGAACCCTTGGGGGACTGCTGATAGGCTGCTGCCAGTTGGATATTCCGCTGTTTTATTGCCTCGATTTCCTGTGCGGACATATCCGAGAGGTTCCCGACCGATTCTTTCAGGGATGCCTCAAACGCCTTTTTCCCAAGAGCAAACCGCTGATCCTCGGACAGTCCGGCAGTGTAAGCCGCATATTTTTCCGCATTGCTTTTGCGGATTACATCCAGTTCCTGCTCACTCAGGTCAGAAAGATTCCCGACCGATTCTTTCAGGGATTTGAAGAACGCAGATTCACCGACAGACTTCCCTTTCAGTTGGGATTCATAGAATTTTGTCTCTGCTTCCTGCTGCATGATTTCCAGCCGGGAGAGTTCTTCCTGATACGCATCCAGTTTGTCCTGTGACGCCTGCTGGAGCCGCTGGGTCTTTTCCTCAATCTTTTTCAGAACAGATTCCAGAGAGGACTCCGCCACTGCCTTCTGTTCATCTTCCACCTGCTTCTTGAACTGGTCAAATGCGTCCTTCCGGATTCTGTTGATGGTCGCGGACTTCTCCTCTTCGGAAAGTCCCATTCTTGCGGCGGACTTTTCAAACTCCTCCACCTGCTGCTGTGTGCTTTCCACCATTTTCCGGAAATCCAGTTTCCGCATGGCATCCAGATTGTTGTAAAACACCATGTACTCGGCCTGCGCCTTGGACACAGCGGTTTTCTGTTCTTCGGTGTAATCCGCCAGAACAACTTTGACCCCGGCCATTGCCTTGGCAAATGCAGGCCCGACATCTGCCCCGGCTATCTGGGCAAGGTCTTTGTTCATGTCAGACGCCTGCTTTTTCATGATGTCATTGGCCGTTGCCTGGGCTTTGGTGATTTCCTCTGTTGTCTGTGCGTTCTGGGTAAGAATCTGCACATTCTTCTCATACTCGGATTTCAGTATGGTGTCATTGTTGGCTTTGATCTGCTCCACCAGTTCCGTGTTGTACGGGTCCTGCTCCAACTGCTTTTTCAGGATTTCGTTTTTCTGCGCGGCAACGGAAGCAGCTGCCTCCAGTTCCTTCTTTGCATAGTCGTTACGCATTTTCTCTCTGGTGGCCTCAACAATCTTTTTTATCTCCTCTTCATTGTTGGTTTCCATCTGCAGGAATGTCTCAAGCCGGTGAACTTCAGCATTGATCAGTTCCTCGTTCAGTTCCTTGTTGCTGTCCAGATACTTTTTGTTGCCGGTGACATCGTACAGTTTCTGGTTAAGGGCAATGCGAGCGGAAGCGGTCTTTGCGTCTTCATCCAGTTTGTCCTGATCTTTCTTCCGGGTTTCCGCAATCTCCCGCGCCTTTTCCGCGATGATTTTGTCTGTCAGCTTTTCTGTCTGGTTTTCCAGAAATTTCCGTGCGCCCTCTGCCATATAGGATTCCTCATAAATGGCTTCTTCTTTGGCACGGAGCTGGTCTTCAAACCCGCCTTTCCTGACTTTCACTTCCTTTTCCACACCGTCAATGGTCTGCTTCTCTGTTCTTTCAACCCCTTTCATATGATCGGCAATCCTGTTTTCCACTTCCGCAGCATACATGGCATTGACACGTTCCTCTTTTTCTTTGGCAGACAGATATTCATTGTCATCGGCCTTGGCAAAGGCTTCCACACGTTTGCCGAGGCGTTCCTTGTCCGCCTTCTCGTTGGCTTCGATTTCCTCTCTGATAAATCTGTTTTTTTCTTCCAGCACCGCCTTCTGAATACCCACTTCCTTTGTGGCAACATATTCTGCCTGCTTTACCTTCATCTGAGCGGCAATCACGGCCTCATTGTCCGCGTTGATCTGCTGCACGGCCAACTGCTGCATCACAGTGGTTTTCTCCTTCATTTTCTCCATTTCCTTGTTCAACTGGTGAACAGTGGGAGAATCCCCCTGATAGGTGCGGGCCAGCATAATATCTTCCTGCAACGCTTTGATGCTTTTGATTTCGCGTTTGTAGTCGTCTATGGCGTTTTGATTTTCAGTCGGATCAAAACGGAAAAACTTTCTGACAATAGGGATCACACCAATAATGACATTCCCGATTTCTTTGACTTTCATTTTTATGCTTTCCCATACGATACCAAAGTGCTTTCCCAGAATATCCACGTCCGCCCACATGGTTTGGATAATGTCATCCACTTTGATAAGACCGACCTGGATGTTTCCTATCCATCGTCCGATATTCCATCCGTCAACAGCGGCCATGATAACACCGAAGACATTGAATATCCTTAGCGCAACTGCACCAATTTTTGTCAGAACAGGCGTTATCACTGCAAGGTATCTGGTGACTGTGGGTGAAATCCATTTCAGGAATGTGGAAAGATACCCTTTGGCATAGGTAATCCCGCGAATGACCACCCTGAAAATATCTTCCACCCATTTGGCGACAGTCCCTATAATCCGGTTCTGTCCAAGTCCTCTTATCCATGCCACAGAATAGTTTTTCAGGCCGACAAGACTGTTTTTGATCAGATCCACTCCTGCCAGTGCGGCTTTTTTGATTCCTTCCCATACGGCCTTGAACATTCTGCTGAAATCTATCAGCTTTTTTTCGCCCATCACAGCAGCATCATAACCGATCTGCCCCATAGCTTTCAGCCTGGTTGCTGTCTGCTGTATGGTTTCCCCTGGCAGTGATTTGCTCATCATTTTGAACAAATCTATGGTTGTCCCCAAGGTTTTGTTCAGCCCGACTGTAAGAGTGTACAGCACCTTGAAAGGATACGTGATTGGCGTTGCGAGCATTTTCCCTAACCTGCCCAGAGATGCAAACCCTGCTTTTATTTTGTCTATCATTCCGACAATGGCATTGAATTCCCCTTTCAGAAAACTGCCAAGCCCTGCCTGCGCTCTGGGGCCTGCGTTCTGAATTGCCGCACCCTCCCGTATCATTCTCTGCAAAGAAATGGTTCCTTTATCATATGCCCTGTTCAGCTTTTCCATGTCGCTGATAAGGGGGGGGAATATGTCGCCGTGCATGGCTCTGAACCATGCGAACCAGTGGATGTTCCAAGATTTTACCGTTTCGGAAATCGGTTCCGTGTATTCCTTTATTTTATTTGCACCCTCCTTCATGACTTCCGCAGCATCTTCTATCCTGCTGGCAAGTTCTTTCTCCCATGATTTCGGGAGCAGAAGGTCTGTTATCTTTATCGCAAGGGCGTTGTTCTTTAACACATTGGCTGTTTTTTTAAGAGCAATGGCAATGTATGATGGCAGGTTCAGTGAAAGTTCTGCCATCTTCCCATATATACTCACAACAATTTCTGTGATTTCATGGAACACACTGTATCCCGCTTCTGTAGTGGTGGCAGCCCAGCCTGCCACACCGATTGTTTCCCATGCAACCGACATCGCCATCATTCTGTCATAAAAAGTCTCAATCCCCTTTATTACCCTGCCGGTATGAAATATAAAGGAATTTGCTTCGCCTTCTGCAATTTTTATTGCAGTCTGCGATGATTGTCTTAATATGGCCTCCTTTTTTGCAGAATATTCTTTCAGAATGTCGGCCATTCTGGTGTATCTGTTTTTTTCAGCGTCAACAATCAGTTTGCTCAGACGTTCAACTTCTCCGGTCATACCCAATTGTTCCGCAATGTCCATCTGGCTTTTCAGTTTGTCTGTCCTGATTTTCAGTGCTTCATCTTCAAATTCCCGCAGTTTTCTCGTTCTGATTTCATTCATGTCCGCTTCGGATTTGACAACCCTGGCGGTCTTTTCCAGTTCAACGTCTATGATTTTTTTACTGTTTTCCCTCCACAGATTGATGTATTCCGTATTCCCGGTCTGCTCATACAGCCTGCGGTATTCTTCCGCGTTCTTCTGTGCAAACCGCACCTGCGTATCAAGAACATTCTGCTGGAAAATTTCCATATCAGAAAGATATTTGCGATGGGCAAGCTCCGCATCCTTCAGGATGGTGGCATTCTTGACTTCCTCTGCGATCATCATTTTCTGATGATCTTTCTTCACCTTTTCCAAAAGGTCGGTATCACCGGTTACTTCATACAACTGCTGATACGTTTTTTTGGTGGCGTCCATCCGTTCCAGTTCCATCGCATTCATGTCCATGTTGAATGCTTCCTGTGCAAGCGACATTCTTTCGTTGTGATGGTCGGTTTCCTGCTCTATTGCTTCATGATGTTTGAGCCATCCCTGCTGCTCTTCGGACAGGAGCGATTTCCAGTCAGTGAAAAATGTTGCAATTCTTCCGACTGTTTTCCCAAAGATATTGGCAATAATGCCTTCATGCTCGGCAGCAGCAGAAGTCTGTATCGACTTCTGCTGTTCCGCATTCTGATGGAGTATTTTAACCTGCTCCAGCATCTCCGCCCGCATCGCGTTGGCATTTTTTTTCGCAGACTCGGCACGTATTGCAGAAATTTCATCCTGCATTGCCCTTTCACGCATCACTCTGAGATTGGCTGCTGCTTCTGCACTTTTCAGTGTTTTTGCATTTTTTGCCTCTTCAGCCGCAAGAAGGATCCTGTTGTTCTCTTCTATCCTTTTGACAAGACTGTCCTGCGCAGACGTGTCTGTTTCCATGGACAATGACTTTTTGAGCCGGTAGTTTTCCGTGGCAGCAACTCTTGCTGTGGCGGCAAGGATGTTGAGTTCCTGTGTGACAGAAGAGAAATCTGTTTTCACTTCCGGGGGGTTATCTTCAACTCCTTTCACAAAGTCTCTGATTTTCTGCGCCATTTCATCTGTCTTTTCAGACAGGGGCTTCTCAGATGATCCGTGGCCTGTGAAAGCCACTTTCACTTCCGCTGTTTCCGCAGCAGTCAGTCCTCTCCGGAATTCCATCACCTTTGCGGCAATTTTATCCAGTTCTGTATTAACCTGATCCGTGTTCAGTGTCAGCGGGATGGAAGAGACTGTCAGAACTTTCTGCCGGTAGGATTCCAGGTTTTTTTCTGTCTGTGCAATCTGGCCCCGAACCATTTCCATTTCTGTCTGGAAAGCGTTCTTCTGTTTTTCCAGTATGTCAATGGTGGCCTTGAACGCATCTTCCATGCCTTTTGCGGCAAGAGATGCCGTGTCCTTTATATCCATGACAGCATTGCCGTTTTCGTCTTTTACGTCACGGGCAAGGGACTGGAACAGGACAGACGCCTTTTTGACCATATCCTTGTTTCCCTGCTCAATACCTTCGTTAAGCAGACGGTTGGCCTCGGCACGGTCATCCAGCCACCGTTCCTCATCGGTCATGGTCTTCTGCTGGATGTTCCGGAGAGCGTCCGCATAAGCGGCATATTCGCCTTTTATCTCACTGTTTATGCCTTCAACCTGACCCTTCAACTGGTCAAATCTGGTTTTGAGAGAGTCAATGTATTTTTCCAGCGTACCTGCCGCTTTTTCGTATGTCTGTTTTATTCCGGACACATAGGTTTCATTCGCAACTTCCATGTACCCCGCAATCTGCCCTTCATATTCTTTGCGGGTGATGACGTTTTCCGCGTACAACTGTTTTGCCCGCTCCATGAAATCAGCCACAACCCCCAGAACCTTTTCTTCTCTTGTCCGGGTGTCATTCTCCATTTTGCTGTTTGCAATGAAATAATCTGCGTATTCCTCTGCCCGCAAAGCGGCAAGGCTTTTAATTCTGTCCTCTTCTGTTATCTTCAGTGTCCGTGCTGTTTTTTCATATGCACTGGCCTTTGCGTCCAGGTCCTTCTGGAACTTTACAAAATCCACTTTCTGAACTGCGTCCATTTCCTCATACGCAGCGCGCATGGAATCCGGCATTCTTTCTATGGCTGTTTTGAAAATCTTCAGTGTCCGGGCGGATGTGCTTTCAATTCTGTCCATTTCCGCAATGTATTTGTCAGACATTGCCTGTATCTGCTTTCCGGACAGGTTGGCGGATTTCCCCATATCCCCGATATAGGCGATCACCCTGTCACGGGACCATCCCCATTTGGTGGTGAATTCTGTAAGTGTTCTTGTTGTCTGATCAAGCTGATCCCGATATGTCTGCTGCGCTCTTTCCACATCAGCATCACTGACAAAAAACTGGCCGAGAACGTCATAGTTTATTGCCGCTGCCCTGTTTACCTCTTTCTCATATCTCCGTAAGGATTCCGCAGCAGACGCAAACTGATTTTCCAGTTTGTCCATTGCCATTTTGTCCAATATTGCGGACAACTCCTCTGTGCTCAGGGACGCGATATCCGCAACATCTGCATATGACCGCACTTCTTTTGCCAAATCAGGAAACTGTTCCGCAAATCTTGCGACTGCCTGCGCAGCATCTTCGTGTGCGGTCAGAGAACCGGAAGCCTGAATCTCTTTCAGCGTATTGTTGAAATATTCCAAGGATTCATAGGCATTTTTGTAATTGATGGACATTGCCGCAGCAGATTCCGCAGCTTTCCGGTTGGCATTGATAAGGACGTTGATGGCATAAACTGCTGCTCCGACTGCAACGATGATCAGATTCAGAGGCGTAAGAACAGCCTGCACACCCGCGGCAAGGGCTGTGAAGGCCGCATTTGCCGCGTTTGCATACTGTCCCAACGCTATCAGCCTCTGCACTGCCTGAATAGCCGCAAATCGCATCAGTTTGGCGTTGAGGAGTTCAACCGCTGTAACAATCAGGTGTACACCGCTTGCCAGTAATCCTATCTGTACCGTCATTTTCCCCCAGTTGGATGCAAGAAAAACTTCCGCCCATTCTGTCGCCTTTTTCAGTCCGTCAGCCACAAAATGCAGAAGTCCGCCCACCCCCGCCTGCCCCAGCAGACCGGCAAGAATGGTGGCACGGTCAGCAAGATTCTTGAATTTCACGGCCAGACCCTCTGCCTGAATGCCTGCCATTTCTGCAGAGGTTCCGGTTTCCTTTACCATGCGGAGCGCTTCATCATAGTCCGACCCTGTGGCAAAACTCTTGACCAGAATGGCCGCTGCCTGCGCCCCTCTGAGTCCGAAATAGTCATACGCCTTCCCCATGTCCACAGCCGCCTTTTCACTGTCCCACAGCAGGGAAGCCAGATTGGTCAACGCCACGTCCATGCCGACAAGACGCGGGTTCATTTCATCCAAAGCCACACCGCTTGCCATCAGGGAAGCGGCCAGTTTTTCATTGGGAGAAATCAGTTTGGCAATGACCTGACGCAAGCCTGTGCCGATGGTGGATGCCTGGCTTCCGTGATCCGCCATAACCATCATGCTCGCGGCCATCTCTTCCAGAGACATGCCTGCCTCTGCTGCGGTGGTTCCTACGTAGTTCATGGCAATGCGGAGCTTTTCAACGGTGAGCTTGGACTTGTCTATGGCATTGGCCCATACATCCGCGACCCGCACAGACTCTTTGGCATTCAGCCCGAAGGAAGCAAGGGTTGTGGTCAGCAGATCCGCAGCATCCTGCATGTCTGCCAGCGTACCGGTGGCAAGGTTGGCAGTGGCTTTGATGGCATCAATGGCCTCAGAAGCAGAAAACCCGGACTGTGTCAGAAGAACCATGCCTTCCGCAATTTCAGTGGTGGAAAATTTGGTGACACGGGCAACGTCAATAATTGCTTTTGCCATGACAGCAATTTCTGATGCTGTGGCTCCGGATATGGCCTGAAGGTTTGCCAGAGCCTGATCAAACTGTATGATTTCGGTTATGCACGCTTTTGCTGCACTTGCAATGCTGTAAAGCGCAGTTGCTGCCGCGGCAAAAATTGCCTGCTCGCCCATTTTTTCAACAATTCTTTCAAAATATTCGGCAAGCCCTTTGGTTTCCTGCGAGGTGTTTTTGATTTCTTTTTCAAAATCCCTGATATTGGCATTGGCAACCTGACTGACTTCTTTTGTCAAAGCGCCGATGCGCTTCAGGGATGCCTCAACGGTTTTGATGCCGGCCATGAGGTTGTCAATTTTGGCCTCAAATATTGCCCCCAGAGTAATGTTCCTGTCCATTTTTTTTCACTCCCTATATATAAAAAAACGGGAGAACCGGGTTGTCCGGTTCTCCCGTTTCTGAGGTTACTTTCTAAATGCCTGCGAAAAGAACTGTCTGTCTTCTTCCATTCTTTTCTCCAGAAATTCTCTCTGCAACTCTTCCGGAAGATGTGCGTAACTTTTTGGGTCTCCGGGGATACAGCCTTTGAAGCGCGGGTCTCTGTCTGTGGGCAGATTGCCGGAAACCTCTGCTGTTCCCCCGGTGGGTTCATCCACACCCGCTCCGTGGCAGGCGGCATAGAATTTCATTTTTTCTGCATCCCGCTCGTAAGCGTGTGTGGTCATTGCCTCTATCTGCCCATAGGTCAGACCGCCTTCTTTGAAGTTTTTCCGGTAGATGTCTTCAAGCCTGTACTGTCCGTACTGTCCGAGGAAGTAGGTGACGGCTTTGTCAAAGGCGTCTTCAGAAACAGCGGCTTCCATCTCTCCGCCATCTCCGGTATTTTTTTTAATGCACCGGAGTAATTGACCTCGAACAGATGCTCGACAATAGACAGGAACTGGTCATTGTCGGTATCGGCAAGCAGTTCCTCTCCTTTTTCTTCACCGCAGGTTGCATTGGTGAGAATCTGAGCGGCATTCTCCCGCAGGGTTTTCAGAACCAGACCCACCCATACTGTGCTTTTCCGGGCTTCCTCAATGCCAAGTCCGGAAGCGGACTGCACAGCCGAGAAGATCAGATCGGTCATGTTCAACTGTGCTGCCACAGACAGCGGATAAATGGTAATTTCTCTGATTTCCCGGATGCCCACAGGCATTTTTTTTACTTTCGGATTGAGTTCAGAACTCATTTATGCTCCTTACGCGTTGGGGTTGATCCAGATCTCCCGGCCTGTGGGGTAATCATCCCATGCACTGTGTCCGCCTGCCACAGAGGAATCCGCACGGGTTCCCTCAAACTTCATGGGAATGTTGCCTTCGGTTTCCGCCTGAGAGACATCCACAGACGAAATCACCTGGGCGCGGGGCAGAATCACGGTGTAGGAATGACCGTATCCATACTGCTGCACAGCTTCAATCCGCACATACGCGGGAAGTCCGCCCACACCCAGTGCCACAGATCCGGAATAATCATCACTGTAATTGTCGGTTCCGGAAATGTACGCTGTGGTGCGGAAGGTGAAAATATCCCCTGCCGCCCATGTGCCTGTGAAGAAACTGGCCGGGATGGAAAAATACAGGTTGTTGGATGCGTCCGCATTCTGGGGTTCCATTGCGGCATCCAGCGCAGAGAAGGTATGCACCAAACCTTTGGTTTTGCTCAGAATGGCTCCTGCTGCGGCCCCGGTGAAGTACACGGTGAACTCATCGGAAATGACACCGCCCAGATTGTTGACCGCGATGCTCTTGGTTCCGTCAATGGTTCCGGCTGTGCTGACAGGCACTCCGTTCACAGCGGTTGCAGAAACATCGGCAAAAATATCAATGCCGGATGCAAGAGCGAACATGCGCGGGGTGAATTCCAGAGCTGCTCCTTCCAGAGTGGTTTTGATGCTGGTGCATTCCTTGGCATCCACGGTTTTGGGGAATCCGGATGTGAACTCGTAGTATTCACGGGCATCCGTGAACTTGGTGGAAGCCAGCGCTCCGAGGGAATGCGCCGAAGTCAGCACAGGGGTGTTGGTTGCGATGTTGACAGCAGACGGGCCTACACGGAGCTGCAGAAGCCCGAGCGGGCGGGTCAGTACATTTTGGGTTACAGGTCCTCTCACATTGATTGCCATTGGGTTGCCTCCCGTTTTTGTGTGAGTTATGGGTTAATCATAAAATACAACTTCACCTGTGAGATACAGATGCGCTTCTGTTTTCCTGCGGAAGACAAGCCCTCTCAGAACTTTCCCCCCGCTTTTGATCCACAGGCCAAAAGCCTTTTGAATTTCTTTCGGGTTTCCGTTTTTAACGGCCCTGAGAACGCTCAGGGGCCGTCCGTTTCTCTCAAGTGCTCCAAGCCCGCAGTTGTAGGCAAAGCTGACCAGCGCATCAAACTGCCACTGCTCCGGGCCGTTTATATCGTGCCGCTCAAGTATGGCCGTCACGTTTGGGGCATACACTTCCAAATCTTCTGCCAGCATAGCCTCCGCCTCTTCCTCTGTCAGCGCCGGATACAGGGCATAGGCTTTTGCCCTGTCCTTTTCCCCTCTCAGGAACCGCCTTGTTTTCGGGTCTTTCAGGGCACGTCCCCAGCCGACAGTCCATACCCCCGCGGGGCATGGTTTCGGCTGCAGGCCGATCTGTGTCAAATCCCCGTCATGCAGGGATTCAAAATATTTTATGACCGCCCTGCATTTCTCAGACGGCCGCATTATGGCTGTTCCGGATTTTTCTGACATATTTTTTCTCCTGCTTTTGCCTCAATATACTGTTTTCCGGTGATGATAAAATTCACGAACGGCACAGTGAAAATAAAAATGGTCGGATCGCTCAGATGCCAACTGAGCGCAAAGGACAGAATCAGCATGGTGTATGCCGTGAATTTTGAACAGGTTATGTACAGGCTCCATTTCATTTGTTTTCCTTCTGATTTTTGTCCGTCCATTTGTTGATGGACTTGCTGCCTGAACTTGCCAGTTTCTGATCAAGCCAGGTTTCCGTGTCTTTGAAAGCACTGTTACGCGGAAAGATGATGTTGCACTGCACACTGTTCTTTGCGATCATGTCAGACAGCAGTTCAATGAATTCTTTTTCAAAACATTTGTTGCAATATTCGCATGTGGTCAGGTCAAATACAATTGCCTCGCCAAGTTCCCTGTGCTTTTTCACTTTTTCCGACACATACCCGATAAACCCTTTCGGGTTCATCATGCAGTTCGGCGGGAACTGATAGACCACCTTTGTTCTGAGTGCATATCGCTGTATCGGAACGGCAGACTTAAACACATCTTCCAGTTTCTTTTTCCCCAGAAGAACAAGAACAATGCCTGCCGCGTTCGCCTTCCAGAAGTCTCTGAAAATAAATAAAAAAAAAAAGAAACAAAACAACAGACAGGATGCGTGTCGTTACACTGAGCGCCTCAAAATATTTTATAAACTCCTGCACATTCATAATTTCCTGTCTGCCACTGACATAACAGCTCCCACTGCAAGGCTTATCAATACAATTCTGCGAAAAATTTCATCGCGGATGAGCTTCAGTTCCTTCAGATCAAAAGAGACGATGAAATAGCCCCATACCTTATCCCCGATAATTATCTGGCTCCCCACATAACCGGTGTTCCCAATCTGCAGCATGGAATTGATAACCTTGTCAATATCCTTGTGATACGGGAAAAAACGGTGGCTGTAATTTTCTGCATCCAATACTTTGTCCCCTGTGTAATATCCCCACAGGGAATCTGTGTTGTACCCGCGGTCCATCCCTGTGGGCACATAGCCTTCCCGGTCTGTTATGATTGCCCTGTAAGTGCTGTTGCTGTATCTTTTTTCAAGTTCATTCAGGCTTCTGGTCAGAATGGAACTGCTCATATATCCGGCAGACCACAGTTCTGTTTCTGTATTTTCCGCATTCGCCAGAAAAAACCTTTTTTTCTTTTCCTCGTCTGTGAATTTGTAATAGCCTGTTATCCAAAGGTATTCTTTGTTTGCAAACTTTTCAAGAATCTGTGATACAACCGCTGCCCCCATCCGGCTCCAGTGCTTGGCAAATTTCCAAACCGTGTTTGACTGATTGGCAAATTCAATATGTCCGTATATGCCGAAAAAGAAAACGCACAGAAGCACAGAAAACAGCGGGAGAAGAATATGTTTTTTGTATTCCATCATGCTTTGCACGCAAACCGCAGACGCACGGTTATCTGTTTGTATTTGGTTCCGTCCGTGTCTGCTGATATTCCGGACTCAATTACGGAATCCTGTGTCATGATATTGATGACTTCCGACCAGGGGATCAGCTCCGGTTCCTCTTCCGGTTCAGTTGGAACCGTGTACTGCGGAGTGGTGTCATACACTTTGATACTGCCGGTGAGCAGATCCATCACGCTGTCCCGCAGAGCACTGAGGGCAATGCCGTCCGGATCATTGCGGGAACACAGAATAATATTGATGACCATCAGAGACAGGCGGTTGCTGTCCATTTCACTCATATCATTCTGAATCACAACCCACTGCGCATCAGTATCAGAAGGCGCATCCAGTCCGGTATCAAACAGCAGGGGAATGGACAGTGCCGTAACAATGCCGTCCGTGAAATGCTTGATTACGGACAGCCGGATGTGCTTTTCCTGTGCCGTGATGTGCAGGGTCATGTGTCCAATCCCTTTAAAATGGTTTGGAGATTGGGATAAAACTGATTGGTGACAAACACTGCTGCGTCTTCAAGTTCAGGATTTGTATAGGCAATGTCCGCCTGTGAAAGAAATCTTTCCAGCTTGCGGATTTCCTGCTCTGAAAATTCTATGATAACAGCAATGTCTCTGGGTTCCACTTTAACGAGTTTCAATCGTCACTTCCAATTCTGCGTAATATTCTGAAACGCACTGGTGCAAAGTTTTTCCCATTTCGGCTGATACACATCCGCCGCGGGACTGAACAGAGGCCGGGGTTTTCTGCCGCCCAATCCCTCTTCCACTGCAAGCCCGTATTCTTCCACAGACTGACCGGAAAAATTCACAGAACCCGGTTTCACACCGCCTGCCCATGTGTTCTCGTCTATCTTGATGACAGACAGACTTGCCCGCAATGCTCCGGTCAGTCTCCAGAAATCCAGATGTCCGACTGCCTGCTGCTTCCATGTTTCATATCCGGGATCGTAAGCCGGATAGCGCACGGGAAAGCTCTGGCTTACTATCATGTCAAATACGCTCTGCCGGTATTCAGCGGCTCCGGTGTAAGAAAGATTCCGGGCAGTCATAAGAGCAGACTGAACCATTTTTGTCATGGCTGTTTCCAGTCTGCGGATATCCGCATCCCTGAAGCGCACGGAAATCATCTGGTATCCTCTGCAAGTGCGGCAATGGCAATGCCGGGATAGTCTCTGGTACGTACTGTTGCAACCTGCCATACCTCCGAACCAATCCGGACACGATCCCCGGACTGCACATCGTGAGAAGCAGGCAGATACAAATCATTGGCATTGATGACAATGTTTCCTATCCGTCCAATGGATAAACTCATGAACCCGTAAGCAGGGTTCACAATTTCGGTTTCCACAACAGTCTGCTGGTAACTCACCGGATCGCGGACATGGGTCAGGCGCACAATCTGCGCTGTCACGTTTGCCATAAACAGCAGGCATTCATATTCATACGGCCCGTTCTCAAACACTGCCGGGACTTTGCTGAGAACCAGAAAATCCGCATTCACCGAGGCAATGCGGACAACACTGCCTGCGACTGCGGCAGAGGACGCGGGAAAGAATGCCCGGCGCAGATACGGGTTGCCCATGTCCTGTTCCGTGTCAATGTACTGGTCATCTGTCCATGTTCCGTTTTCATAAATCTGAATCCGGGAACCGATCTCCGCGTACACATCCGCAATGTCTTCGGCCAGTGTGCTCATATCATTCTCATTCAATATCTCCGGGCCACAGGGACGGTTCACCTATGGTTTCATTGCCGAACCCGTCATAGGTGAGTCCTGTCCCTATTGCAACGCCGAACATCTCCGCTGCTTCCAGACCTGTCATATCCTCATTGTCTTTGAACTCCTGCCATTTGGCATCCAGTTCTGCAATCATATCCCGCAGATGTTCCCACTGCTGTTGCAATGAGAACGACTTGGCCTGAAACTTCATGGCCTTGTCCAGCAGAAGATAATTGAGCAGATGACGGCGGCACCGATCCGTGAACCAGCGGATCTGCGTTTTGTCTGTCAGAGGGAGAGACCACCCGGTCTCCCCCCCTGCATCAGAAATCGCATTGTCCGAGTCCGTGACTGTATCTGCATCTGTTTCCGGATACCGGAAGGTCAGGCTGTCTGCCAGAGATTTCAGGCTGGCATACAGGCGGGGAATGAGTTCGTCATGCGTCATTTATCTTCTTTTCCGTTTCACCGGTTCCGGTTCTTCCGGTTCGGATTCTGCTGCAGGAGTTTCAAACTCCGGTTCCGGAGGAAGGGAAGCAGGCAGAACCGGTTTGATTTTTGCAATCAGTACCAGCCCTGACACAGCTTCCGGTTCGAGTTCAGCGAACTCTGCTGTATTTTCCTCAAAAGATTCGCCCTGATCAAATATCCGGGAGCCTTTCAGGGTCTGGAGAACTGTCAGTTTCCGCATGATTCCACCTTACATGGCTGTCAGGATATAAACTGCATCCGGGTTGTACAGCACAGGCAGTCCTTTATCCTGCACACGGATGAACACGCCGTCCGGGTCCCATGTCTCCTTCCTGTCCACCTGCATTCCGTAGGTTCCGTTCAGGCCGAAGGGAGCGCGTTTGAACTCGCAGCTTTTTGTCCCCTGCACTTCCGGAGCGAACATGGTGAAGGTGTTGGTCGGGATAAACTTGCGGGTGACATACACGCAGGTTTTCAGTGCCTTGTAACTGTTGGTCGGTGCGACAGAAACCGTGATGGTGGACGCATTGGCATCCACGGATGCGATGACCAGTTTTTCCCGTTTGTTTTCTTCGGGGCAGTAGATATACAGACTGTCCCCCGCAGCATAATCCATTGCCTCATCCACGCTGAACACGGTTGTGGAGCCTCCGGTCACATTGGCAATCAGCCACGACCGGATCTGGAACATCTCATCATAAATGACAAAGGTGATCCCCAGCAGATCCGACAGCACCTCTTTGGGCCGTGCGTACAGATCCCCGTTGCCGTATGCGCTTTTTTCCAGAATCTTCTGAATGTTCGCATCTTTCAGCATGGTGTAGAGCAGTTCGGTCGTGAGATAGGCTTCCGCATAGGCTGCGCCGGAGTCATTCTGCAAAGCAAGTTTGGCCGCAAGGATGTCTCCAATCATGTCCGAAGAGGTTCCGGAACCCCATTTGTAATCCGTGGTCAGCGTGACTTTGTGGTCAGCGGGAATGCCATAATCCACGCTGATTTTCACGTCATTGGGCTGTACATAGGTAAATCCGCCTTTGGTGATCATCTGAGCGATCATCCATTCTTTCCTGCGCCGGTTCCGGTTTTCCAGATCCGTCATCTGGCGGGCCAGATATTCCTGTGCAGTCTGTTTGGCAAGGGTGCCGGGCTTGCGGAGCTTGTTCAGGAAGTCGGACCCGAAGTGCATCCGCTCTTTCCAGTAGGCAACGCTCAGTTTGTGCAGGCCGTACCCGCCGGGCGAGGTTTCCTTGGATTCGGAATCCGGAGCCGCAAAAGGCGCAAGCCCCCGGCTGCCCACAAAAGATTCCCATTCCGCGGTGTCACCTTCCAGATCCGCTTCTGCGAACTGGTTGGAGAAATACAGGTCAGGCGGCATAACGAACCGCTCGACCAGTCCCTGCAAAGTCGTCAACCTGAGTTCAGGTATGTCATTGATGGAAACAGGCATATGATCCTCTCCTTATAATGGCCTGCCTATTTCAGCAGGGTGTATTTTCCGTGGTCAACCGTGCCCAGATCTGTCTTTGCCTCGGAAGTCAGATTGATGAGCATGTCTGTGTACAGCATTGCATTGGACAGAATGATGTTCCGCTGCCCACCCTTTGCATTCACGCCCTCACCGGTGTCCGTGCCGCTTTCCAGAATGCCCTTTGCCTGGGTGAACGGGGCGGTGGCTTTGGTTTTGATGTAAACCCAAGCCGAATTTGCCACAGTGAAGTCAGTGGTGACGTTGTTGGTCACGGTCAGCACAGCTTTGTAGCTGTAAGTTGTCCGGTCAATGGCTGTAATCGCACCAAGGTCAACTGCGCTTGCACCGTTGGTGGCAGAATCCGCAACAGCCAGTTCATCTCCCACAGCAAACTTGTAAGAATCTGTCATGAGAATATGCACTGCCGTGCTCGCGGCTCCGTCCACCATCAGATACGCAGCACCAATGGCAGGCAGATCCCCGCCTGCCACAGGAGTTACCGGAACATAGGGCACGTAGGAGTTCTTGCGGGTTCCGGCCAGCACTGTGGCAATCACTGCCCCTTGGGGGACAATGCCGTATCCGGCCACCATGGTGATGTCATTGCGGAGAGCCTGGTCGAATTTGGATTTGAAGATCCGCTTGGGATCAATTTCCGTTCCCCGGACAACATACGGCGTGTCGCCGTATCCGGGCGTCCTTGTGATGTAGTCCATTGCTTATCTCCTCCCCCGGACGCTTGCTCCGGCTTTTTTGGCAAACTGTGCCATACGGTCGATCAGATCTTCGTCTCTGCGTTCCTCAAAACTGTCCCGGCTGACATAGGTTCCGCCGCCTCCGGAAAACATGCCGTCCCAGTCTTTCAGTTCAATGTCCACAGCCTTTGTGAACTTCGCATGATCCAGCACACCGTGTTTCATGAACCTGGTGAAGGGAACGCCCATTTTGATTTTCTCGTATTTGTCCGCAGGAATGTCCGTGTCTGCAAACCGGTCAGCCCAGATCAGATCCGCTTCTGCTTTCACAGCTTTCATCTCGGCGCGGGCAAGACGCTTTTCCATGTCGTACTGATGGCGCCGCATGGCTGCTGCCTCCCCGCTGGAAGGAGCGGCTTCGGCCAGCAGTTCCGGGAACTGCTTTTTGATCTGATCCAGCAGGGATTTTGCCTCTTCCAGAGTCATGGTTTTTTCCTCGGATGTGGTTTCATCCGAAGGAGCATCTCCGGCCACTTCCTCTTTCACTTCCGCGACCACTTCGGGCACGATTTCCTGTACAATCTCCTCTTTCACCTGCTCGACCACAGCAGGAACAATCTGCTCCTGCACCTGTGCTGCAATCTCAGGAACCAGATCCTGAAACATGTTTCTCAGTTCTTTCAGGTCGTCTTTGGAAAATCTTGTCATTGGGTTGCCTCCCGTTCTGACTGTTTTATATGTTATATCAACAGGGGCGTCCGCATCTTTGCGGAAGGCTTTGGAACTGGTGTTCCTGTCCCATCCGAACACACAGATGGACGCCTCCATAAATTCCCATTTGCGCCACACATTCCCCGGCCCGGTGAACACAAAGCCGTTGACTTCAGTTTCCGCACCTTCCGGAACCTCTTCCACTTCCACGGGTATTCCGTAAATGCTGGCCTGATACGGAAACCCGGATTTGCTGATTTTCCGGAACTTCAGGCTTTCCTCTGTATCGAGGAACACGGTTGTTTCCGGGTCAATGCGGAGAACATTGTTGTCTGCCAGCGGCGGGCCGGTGAACGCGATCTTGTTCTCCTCAAAGTGATCTTCCAGTATCGGGTATTTTTCCCGCGGGAATATGCCGCCCTGCACATCAATCACCAGATTCCCCCAGAAAAAATGATTCTCAATTATGCCTCCGGAATAGGCAATCATATCCAGTTTTTCCGTTGCGGTTTCACCCGCACTGCCGGAAAAAAATTTGCATCTTGCATTCGGGTCCCACAGCCGCAGGGCGTTGACAGTAAGCTGCTTATCCATGTTATCTGAATCCTTCGGGCGTGATGGCAATCAGTTTGTCATCCTTGAAATGCAGGTTGTAATTCTCGTATTTCAGCACAGTGTCATCGGACGGTGAACGGGCAGTCGTCACATTCAGAAGTCCTGTTACTTCCGCAATGGTCATGCCAATCTGAATCAGTTGGATTGCGGATTCAGCCACCTGTGTTTTCTGCTCCGGTGTCATGTTTGCACAGGACAGAAAGGAAAAAATTGTCAATGCAATCAACAGCTTTTTCATACTTCATAACCTCCTGTACTGGTCAGCGACAGCCAGCTTTTTGATGTTGCCAAATATCTCTCCGTCCAGTGCGTTGCGATCCCATCAATAGTGGCCTCCCACAAAAACAGATAATAATTCCCGGCGGTAAAGGCTGATTTGGCAATCCACTGCCCATACCAGCCGGTCTTTGAATTCTGCTTTGCCGGTGTAAATGGCGAACCGGTGATCTGTGTTGTTGCCGTTGAGGAATCAGCACCGGAATCCTCATATACAATCAGAGATATGGCAGTCGGATCAATCTTTGTTCCGTCCCCTTTATTGCACGGAATATCGAAAAAAATATAATCCTTCAATATCGGAAGTACCAGATATTTCATGGTTATTTTCCGTTGACTGTATTATAGATATTGGTTCTGTGCCCGCCGTCCAGATAGGTCAGCAGCCCGTTTCCGGTTGTCAGCACCCCGGAAAATGTGGCCTGCGTGATTTCCAGATCCGTTCTGGGGAGTCCCTCAGAATCCAGAAAATAGGAATCCGTGGCCGTCACCCCTCCCAGCGCGGCAATCTCATCCTTAATTGACTGCCCAAGCTCCCGTACTTCCGCCAGTTTCCGTGCAAACTGAATCGCTCTTGTCACTACATTCATTTTAAAACTCCTTTCTTAAAAAAATCCCTGCAGTTAATTTCTCATCAGCAGCCCGCCAAACTGTGCAGGCCGTTTCCCGCCGTATATCAGGGGTTTTTTTGCCGTTTCCCCATACGGTGCAGTCGGCGGTGTGAAATCCGCTGTCCACACAGCTTCGTCACGGATGGCGATTTCGTCAATATTATAAACAAATGTCCCCGCTCCGCCGATTCTGAACGTACTTGTTGCAGGCGCAGGCTGGCAGGATGTCAATGTTTTTTTCAGCACCCCATCCCTGAAAAACAACATTGACGTGCCTGACTGAACTATTGCAAAATGCGTAAAATTGCTAAATGCGCCGGTTCCGATTGCAAAATTTCTGTATACGCCGTCTATATAGCCGTATAACATGGTATTGGATACCGAACATGCTAAATAAACATCGAATTCAGTATTAGCGTCGCCCCACCTTACACTCAAAATGCCTGTTGTTGCCTTTATCCACAGATCAAACGTCCAACTCCCTGATATGGCGGGGACTGAAATGGTTAAAACATCACTGGTGCTTGTAAACAGAATGGAGCTATTCCCGAATTTTGCATACGCGGTGTCATGCTGGACTTCCTCATAAGCCGTTATCGTCCGGGCATCCGGACTGGAATCCGTGAACGTGGTTGAGCCGTCCGTGGTGTCGCTGTGGATCAATAGCTTGAAGGCCATTTTACGCCACCGTCACCGGCGCATTGGCTTCAGACAGCACAGTATCCGTCCCGGAAGCAATCCCAAGTCGCTGTGCAATATAGCCGCTGGTGAACACTGGAGCAGTTGCCTCCCCGCCCGGCGTGACGGAACTGAGGAAATACACGGTTCCGCCCGTAAGTCCGCTTTTTCCGGTGTTCTTCTGCCCCATGAGATACACTGTGGCATTGTTGCCGGACGTGACCGAGGCCAGCACAAAGCCATGCGCAGGCTTTGCCGTGGCCGCATCTGCCTTGCGGCAGCTCATTGTGCCGGTGGCATCATAGATATTGACCCAGTTCCCCGCGGACAAATCCTCGGTCGCTGGCAGTGTCAGCACTTCCCTGCCCACACCCGCAGGCAGCATGGTATAATCTACCTCTCCGGAACTGTTTGTTTTTATTTGTTTGTTTGCATCCGCAATTCCTGCGGATGTCGCAATGGCATCCGCAAGTGTGGTCTTGCCGTCTGTGTCATTGTATGTTAAATATTTTCCTGTCAATATTGCCATTATATCAATCTCCTATAGAAAAACCGGTTCTTCCAAACTCACCATCATACTGTGCAATCCGGTCGGATACCCCACAATCCGGATGAAATTCCATGCCATATTCACTGTCTGCGTCATCAGGCCGTTCAGCCCCAAAAAGATCGGTTTGGTCACATCCCAATCCCACGAAGGCTCTGTCAGCGGGCCTGCGGACTGAACCTGAATATCACCGCCCATTGCTGCCGCGTGTGTTGTGATGCCTGCAATCTGCATGGCCGTATCTGCATTGTCAGCGGACGCATAAAACGCGCTGCCTTCATTGGCATATACAACCCTGTGCCCTCCCAGAGGTTCTCCGGCAATCCAGACCTGTGTGACTCGGCCAGTGTCTCCGCCGGACACACCAGGAGGACCCATGGGACCGGCAGGCCCCTGATCCGGAAGCTGCAGAATAACAACTTCCTTTTCCGGTATGACAAGGATGGTATCTGTCATTTTGCTGTCACCGTGCCAAGAACAGGAATGGTTCCGTACATGTAAACCCAATCATCGCCATACGGATCTGTGAACATGACATCATAAGGCCATACCCCGGCAGAAAGATCTGCTGTTTCCTCTTCTTCCAATGCCATGAATATTTCACCTGTGGACGGGTCAGGCAGAGTGACCGTTAATGCTGCAATCAGCGGGGCTTCCCTGTCTCTCCGCTTGCGGATTTCACATTTCACAGCCCAGCCGGTCAGATCCATAGCGGTTATGCCATCTGACTGCACAGCCTTTATATCAAAAAGAAACTTGGTTCCTTTGCGGATTCCCTTTTCTTCAGGAATATCAAATCTTGCTGCTTTGATCATTGCTGTGCCTGCTCCGCGAGAATCTTTTTGGAAGGTTCTGCTTCCAATGTTTCCTGCACTGCCTCCTGATCAATGGACAAAGCCAGTTTAGGATACTGTTTATCTTCCATTGCCTTGAGCATTCTCATGCGCTTGTAGTTGGCATATCCGATTTTCTTTGCAAGTACGCCTCTGGGAATGCCAAGCCCCTCGGCCAGGGAAGCATGTTTCACACCGAACAGGGCGCGGGCCATGCCTTCCAAATCCGTATTTTCCGAAACCGGGAAATTGATGTCTATCAGCCGCTCCGGTTCCACCCATGCTTTTTCTGTAATTATTTCCTGTTCCCCGTCTGCATTGGTCTGAAATCCCACAGGGATTTCACCCGGAAACCATCTGTCCATTTTGCCAGCCGCTGCCTTGAGAAAGAACACGGCAGACCAGAACTCATTGCGCAGCCATCTTTCAAAATAGGCAATCTCATCTGATGTGCGATCCGAATACGGGCCTTTCTGCGCTTTGGCAGAGGCAAAGGTTCCGGATGCACGGCCTGTCATCACGTCCTGGGGTTCGTTCAGTCCTGATGAAACCATATCCAGAATGTCTGTATCCTGTCCGGTCATGCTGGGAAGGTTGGGATTTATGGCTTTGATATCGAATCCCGGAGGAAGAACCCGGTTCTGACCCGGACGGGCAGGCGCGCCCACTCCGGACAGTTTTTTGTCCTTGTCCGACATTGCCATGAAATTTTTGTAATCCCGCAGAGAAGCGCAGGTTGTCACAAACAGATGGGAAGCGCAGGCTTTCTTGTGGTCAATTTCGTATTCTTTGAGGCGTTCATAGTGGTTGATCCATTTGATTGTTGTGCGCAGATAGGCAGTGGAACGGCGTGTGACCATGCCTTTGTTCCATTCCACAATGAATCTTCGGTATCCGCCGATGGGTTTGAACGGAGAAAAGAACCCCCGGTCACGGGCAGCTTTCTGGTATTCCCGGTTCCATCCGGAATGGGTGCGGGCATCCGCAATCATCTCCGGGAACCGTGCGATATTGATGGACGGAACCTGCTCAACAGGGCCGTATTTTCTGCGTCCTTCCGGATCTTCCACCCGGATATTGTAAAACAGGGGAAAGGTGGGCTTGCGGGAATGATAGATAATGCCGGTGTCATCGTCTCCGTTGCCGGTAATGGTTTTGGGATCAACAAAATCCACTTCCACAAAACCGTTCCGGTGAATGCTCAGGGACAGGAACAGTTCACCTTCAATGAGCGCACGGCCTGCAAACTTGGGCCACAGATCCCAGAGCCGGTTGCGGGGATCAAGTTCGGTTTTCTCAATGGCATTCTGGATGGGCCATACCGCAGAGGATGTTTCAAAGCCAAGTCCGGTAAGGCGTCCCACAAGGCCACGGACTGCGGTGTTGATCTGGGGATTATCCTGAAACTTCTTCCAGCATTCATCCTGCAGACCTTCCCGGCTGAGCGTTGATTCTCTTCCAAGTGAACCTCCGCCCACAGGAAATCCGTCCGCGTCCACTGCCGGGGCTTCAGAAGTCAGTCCGAATTTCATCCGGGCAGCAACCTCGTTTGGCATATTCTTTATGAACTGTTCTATTTCCTGTTCGTTCAATAGATTTTCCCTGTTTTTGATATAGAATTTTTCTATAGTAAAAACGGTATTTCCTGAAAAAGCAATATATTTTTTTATTTACGGCAGGTTACGGAGACAAAAAAAGGCCGTTTTGACGTTGATTCACGTCAAAACGGCCTGTGAAATATTTTTGGAATATTTGGGCGCGGGCGCGCTGGAAACAAAAAAAGGCCGGATCACCCCGAAGGGTGTCCGGCCTTTTGAATGCTGTTCTGTTCTATGTTTCCATACCTCCTCCCAGTTTTTTTTCAAGGTAATCAATCAGCATTTCAGCATCACATAACCATATGAGTTCCTTTTTGCCATTGACACAACTGACTATTGTTTGACTGCCATTTGGTATCAGAAACCGGGTTCCGTCTTCTGTCTGTATTTTCTTCCGGTCTTTGTCTGGCCCATACACCAATATGGAATCTGACAGCGTGAATTCTACACTGCCATTGAACTTTGTAACCGTTGCACCCAATGGAATATCCATTGCTGGCAAAATGACCTTGATTATATCACTTTCCATATCCCCCCCATTCGGCAGGGATGTTCCACCCCATTGTTTTAATCAAAGCTGCCGCACTCATGCCTTGTTGCGGTCTGAAATCTATATACCCAGCAAACGCGTCAGAATTTTCAACTGACCCGGTGTACTCACCAATATCAAACCCATCAACGACTCTTTCCCCGTTTTCTTTTTCAATCAACGCCCAGAAATGAATCCGGGAATAAACAGGTTTTTCCCCGTCTTCAGGTTTATACACAGCCCACGCTTCCTGAACAGCAGGTATTATCTGCAATATTTTATCGGCCATCTCACCACCCCATCGCCTTATCCACCCGCTTCCCCATCATCTCGGATGTGGGATGAAGATAAGTGCTGAAGATTGTTTTGGGGTTATCCCCCAGCAGTTTGGCAACATCTTCCAGTGCCATTTCCCCATTGTAATACAGGTTTGTGGCAACCCAGTGCCGGAAGATGTGACACGCTTTCCCGTCCGCTCCCTTCTTGATTCCCAAATTTTGCAGCATGGTTTTGACCATCTGCTTGATAGTTACGATGTCAATGGGAAACAGCTTGTCCTCCGGGTGTGAGGCCAGTGTCAGTCCCATTGCCTGCATGTGCGCTTTGAGTGCTTCGGCTGTGTCAGGGCCGAACCGGACTGCGCGCACGGTGGTTTTGGATTTGTTAATCCAGACGCACCTCTGATCCAGTTTCACATGCCCCATTCGTAAATCCGCAAGTTCCTGCACCCGCAGTCCGGTTTCTGCCAGCAGCCGGACAATGGCATGGTTGCGGATATGGTTTCTGTCCCACCGGTAATTCAGGCAGGCATTGACCGTTTCCGCTGACAGCCAGCGTTCCTGCTGTTTCTTGTTTGCTCCCCGCCTCTGTGCTTCTTTCAGTTTGTATGTGAATTTGGGAACCGGCATATCCAGCGCTGACATTGCAATCCGGACAACCTGACAATACAACCGAATGGTTGCTCCGGATTTCCCGGCATCTTCCAGCCATTGCACAAACCCGGCATGATGTGCCATGACTTCCTCGGCAGTGTTCACGTCCTCAACGCCAAGTGCGCTGAGGTATTTGAAAAAACTGCCGGAAGCATATGTGTACAGTTCTCTCGTCTTTTCCGACAGGGCGGCGAATTCCTGTGTCTGGAAATACTGTTTCATCGTTTCTCCTTTCTGTCAAATAAAGTCGGTCAGTCAAACGGCTCCCCGTCATCGTGACCGACTTCAAACTCTTCTCCCAATTTCATCCGGGCCAGCATATTGTAAAAGCTGTCGTCAGGCTTGGACGGTTTGACTTTGGCGGGCGGTTCGTCCGGCAGCCCGGGCATGACTTTTTTTTTGTCCACGCCGATTGCGTCCAGAAAACGTCCGAGTTTGCGGGCGCATTTCATGCACAGCCTGCTGGACTTGGTGAAGGGCTCATTGGGTTCCTTTTTGGGATCGCAGAAATAACAGCCCCCGGAATATTCTGACCACAGGTTTTCCACCATGTCATATACCGGGAATTCCTCTTCCGGTTCATCGGCATCATAAATCCCCATCCCCATTTCAATGTCATAAATCATGATTGCCATTGCCGCGTTGAAAACAGCGGAGGCGTTTTTCATGCCCTTCAGAGCGTTAAAGCCTTCCTGAAGTTCCCCGTGAAACATCTCTGCGAGATGTTTTTTTTGCATCAAACTGCCTATCTGTTCGTCTGTGAACATTCGTTTCCTTTCATATCCTCGTAAAATAAATCCCATGTGTTGTCGTTAAGTTTGTCCGGCTCGCTTATGGCGATCTGGCAGGCCATAAAATAATGAAACATTCCCGGAGGCCAGTACAGCATTATCGGGAGATAATCACCGATTATTTCCCTGAAATTTTCCATTGACAAATTTCCTGTAAGGGTTAATGCCAAAAGCCCGTCAGACTCCCATTCTGACGGGCTTTGCTTTTATTCTGCATCAGTCAGTTCGACCTGATCGACAAACCATTCTGCCCATTGGATATATTCTGCATCTGCGGAATAGCAGGATTCGCACATATTCTCATCTTCACAATAGGGGTTTCTGCCGACATTACCGGATTTGCCGCATTTGTCACAATCCCCATCATGAATAAATTCAGGATACATGCCGGGTTCAAGTCTGGAGTAATGAGAATTTACATAATCCCGTGCGTTTGCGACAGATATTTCCATAGCCTGCGCTTTTTCATAGTCTTTCAGGACAGATATAAAATCCTGAAACCATGACAGCGCATAAATCTGCTCTGAATACCGGTCAATAATTTCTTCCCGAACAGTCTGGAAAATTTCTTTTCCCGCATCAGCCATTGTCCGGTTTCGCCAGTTTCCTGAAACGTAAACAGGCCCGTCATCATATCCGAAATCTATGGAAATTTCGTTATCCATGCCTTCTTCATCCGCGGGCTTCTGCCATTTTTCAGGCAGGTTGGAGACAGCGTTGTCCCAGTTGTCCGGCGGCCAGCAGTCGTCCTGAAGCAGGCTTTCAAATGCCTTTCCCGGACTGCTGTTTTTCTCTATTTCATCTCTGATTTCTCTTTTGGTGTACGTGTACATATGATTTCTCCTTTATGGTTTTCGCCGATGTTTATCGGCATTTTCGCATTTTTTGGGCAGGCTGTCAAACTTTTCGTCTGAAGGGTTTCTTGGCAAACCGAACCCTGCCCATTCTTTCGCAAAACATTTCCCTCAGAAGCAGTATGGTTTCCCGTTCCGGTTTTTCCGGAGACCACTTTCCGGCAAAGTCCGCTTTGGGCAGGTGGCACATTGCAGAGAACGATTTCTGTATCGCCTCTTCTGCAAAATCTTCCAGATCGTAATCCGCATCCGGCGCATACCGGTATTCATAGCGGTTTACTTGCAGAAACACAGCGGACTTGAGGCAGGCTTTTGCTTCATCCAGCAGGTCATTAACCCGCATCTTAATCATCCGGTCTGCTTTCATACTCCCTCCATCTTCACATGCTCCCCAAAGGGAGGTTTGTATTTTCCGTAAGTGTCCACCCAGAGAACCGGATAATCCGGTTCATGCCGGGGAAAGGTTCCTTCCAAATCCGTGAGGTAAATCAGGGCAGCAGGTTCTATGCCATCGTCTGCAATGTGTTCAAATACAGGCTCAAAGTCTGTGCCGCCCCCGCCTTGGGGGTTCAGTTGCAGGGGCAGATCGTCTGATGTGAAAGACTCAACGCCCCGGATTCTGTAATCACAATAAATTACCGTAAGATTCACGCCCTGAAAGGTTTCCAGAATGGCAGACAGTTCAGAAGCAAACTGCTGCTGCATCTGCCATTCACTGCCGGACGTGTCCACTGCCACAACAATTTCACCGAGTTCGTTGGAATGCAGGCTCGGCAAAACAAACCCTGCCTGCAAATACCGGCGGCTCGGACGGTTCCAGTTGTAATCGTTCTTGGCTGTGCGCTCGATGAAATTGCGCAGGACTTCCGCCCAGGGCACTTTGTGATCAACCAGTTCTTTGATGAACTGCTCAAATCCGCCGGGCAGCTTGCCCATTGCCTTTGCCTGCTGTGCGGCCTGTGTTACGGCAATCTTCCATTCCTGCTCTTCCATCTGCATATCCGCAGGGGAAGGATTGCCGTCTGCACCATTGCCGGGGAAGTCCCGGACCTCACCGCAGCCTCCGGGATCGCTTCCGCCGTTTCCACTTCCGTCATTGTTCCCGTCCGGATCATCCGGTATGCCTGCATATTCCTGCTCTGCGGCTTTACCGGAACCCGTAAGATACCCTTCCGGAAGCCGGGCACCGGCCTGAATCAGCAGAGGATTGATAGCCATGTCACAGGCCATATTCCATTTGCCGGGTTCCCTGTGCTGTCTTCTGGTGTGATGGGCATTCGCCAAGTGCATGACCTCATGGGCCAGCACACCTCTCAACTCTTCCTGTTTCAGTCCGGCAGTGAACTCCGGATTGAAACCCAGGGTTATGCCGTCTGTCCAAATGGTTTTGCAGGTGGGATCTTCCTGAAATCTCAGGCGCAGGGCAAGACTTCCGAAAAAGGGATGGTCAAGAACGAGGTTGGCACGGGCTTTGACCATGCTGAGCATAGCGTCATTCATTTCTTTTTCTCCCTCACTTTCCGTTCTTTCTCGCAAAAGGCATCCCGCTCCTTCCGCCCTTTCTCGCAATAGACATCATAACAATCTGCGCAAAGCGAGATTGTCATCCAATCGGAAGTCCATACCACCTTTACCATTTTGCATTCTTTCCCGCAGGAATCACATTTCTGCATATCATCACCTCCCAATATATCCGCTCATAGCAGACAGGATATCCTCTGCGGACTTGGCAACATCTGCTCTCACAGAAGGCATGTCCCGCAAATCCTGTGCGCTGAGTTCGTGGTTATTCTTTGTCAGCAGCTTTTCCTCAATCTGCTTTCTGAACTGCTCAATCGCCGGGTCATTCACAAAATTCAGATCCGGGATAAGATTGACCAGTTCCCTGACATTGCCGACCAGGGTGTTCTGAAACTTCTTCTCCGGGTCATTCAGGGTTTCGGCCATGCGGCTGACTACCTCGGCCATGCGTTTCCAGATGTCCCTGACCGAGTTTTCGTACTGATCCCGCAGACGGTTTTCCACTTCCTTTCTGTCAGACTCGGTGAGGGTTGACCGGAAGTCCCCGCTCACTTCCGGCAGGGGATTGAAATCCAGTTTGACTTCATACTTCTCTCTCAGTTCCATAAGGTCAGGGTAATGCTCCTCTTTGTACAGGCCGTTCAGCCTGACCTTTGCCTCTTCTTTGAGTTTGGGGAAGGCAGATACAAACTGGGTCACGGCCTTTTCAAACTCATCATGCAGTTTGTTGAAACCTGCCCTGTATTCGTTCATGTACAGCCGGGACGGAAGAATCCGATCCCCGTTATCGCCCCAGGGCAGGGTGTGTTTGTTGTGGAATGCACGAAGGCGGCTCACGGTAGAGTTGACCAGTTTCACAGCGTCCGGGTCAACGAGGTACTGAACAAATTTCCCCGCGTCCTGACCTGCGCCGTGTTCCTCCAGCACTTTCTCCGTCACTTCCTTGTTTTTGCGGGAATTGCCCCATGCGGAAATGTGCAGGTTCACCAGCATCGCTTTACTCGACAGATTATTGTTCATTGCTTTTCCTCCTCATGCGGTAAGCGAATGCCTGTGCAAGAATCCGCTTACCTTCTTCTGAATTTTCGGGAATCCGAAGCAGTTCCATCCACTGCCGTGGATGGGTTTCAGGGCTGATGATTTGGCGGAGGTAATTCTCTGCTGCGCTTCGGGGGAATTTGGAACAGATTTGCTGATAAAACAGGGGGATTTCAAAGGAGGGCATATCACCTCCTTTCTGTTAGAAAAGAATTTCCTTGTTTTTGGATGCCCATTCCATAAAGGAACGGGTTTCCTGCAATTCCGGGGTTCTGTGAACAGCGTCCTGCATGAGCAGAACATTGAACTCGCACGGAATACGGTCCGCGTACTTGCAGAGGCGATCCATGTTGTTCTTTGATACCCTTGCTGCCAATGCACCGCACAGGGCATACATCGTTGCGGGATCGTCCGGAACCTTTGCAGAATCCGGGTTCATAAGCACGCCGTCCGGGTTCGGCAGGTTGCGGAATATTTTCAGGAATCCAACAAACTCTGCTGCAAATCCCTCACCTGCTGCTCCTGTGAAAGTCTCGTATTCCAAGTCTTTGGGGATGCCGATCTGCATAAGTTTTCCCACATTGGCAACCGTGCGGGGGCAGGGGCTGTTGGTCATGTCGGCTGTGGGAGTGAAGTCAAACAGCAGATTGGGACGGAAGCGGATAAAGGCAATGAGTTCTGTGGGAACATTGTTTGACAATGCCCACTTGATCCAGTCGTCCATATCCGGCTCCAACTGGATAATGGCTGAGAATCTGCTTTTGACCGGCTCCAGAATGCCGGACACTCCGGCTCTGTCCTGTTTTCTGTTTGTGGCCGCAAGAAATGTTACATGCGGGCTGACTGTGTGGCCGTTTACCCGGCGGGCAAGAATGAGTTGCATTGCCGCTGCCTGAACAGACGGCGGGGCCTGGCCCAAATCATCCAGGAAACAGACTGTCCGCTTTTTCGCTTCCACGAGTTTTCGCAGGTTCCCAAAGGGCAGGAACTCTGCATTGCCGTCAATGATTCCGGGCAGACCTTTGTAGTCAATGGGGTCATCAACTACAGGGTGACTGACAATCAGTTCTGTCTCTGTCCCGCTTGTTGCCTGTGAAACAATGTCGGACTTCCCAACACCGGGCGGACCGACAATCATTACCGGAAGTCCCGCAGGGATTGTCTTGCTGAGAAGTTCTTTAAGCTGGCTCGGTTTCATATTCCATTTCCTCCTCTGTCTCTGTTTCAAATGCCCCGATTTCAATCAGGGCTTCCCGCTCCTGCTTCCACCATTCCGCAACACCTGCGGCTTCGGAACGGGCAACTTCGTTTATCTTTTTCAGAATCTTTGCGGCTGTGGAAAACTCATCCCGCGCCGCATTCCACTCTGCTGCCCATATTTCCACATCTTCCGGCTCCGGAAAGGTTTCCTCACACACTTCGCAACGGCTGTCAAAAGACACCCATTCATCAATGGTGATAATCCAGTCAGGGTCAAACTCCCGCCGGTATTCATATTTCTGCTGCTTTTCATCAAACACCGGCATCCATGTTTTGCCTCCGCCGGTGACTCTCAGTATCCGGAGATTCACTCCGAATTCCGCTTTGAGAAGTTCCTGCAAATCCTCAATAAAAAATTCCACTGAGAACGACAGATGCTCCCAGAAGATTTCCTCCTCCCCGTCTTCATACGGGAAGTCGTGAAGTTCTGCGTTCCTGTACAGCCTGCGCCACTCAAAGGCGCAGTTCTGAATTTCCTGCAATGCTATGGCGCGGGCCGCCGCACCTTTGAGGTATGACATTGGAACCTCCTTTGTTTGTATCTGGTGTTTGTATCTGGGATTTACTTCAGGCAGGAAAGAATTTGAGATGTGGGAATGGTTTCGGACTCGAAAAGCTGCCCGCCCCATTTGTGATAACCATACAACATTACGGACGGTTCCAAACTGATTTTGGGGTAATAACGGCGGGCGACATAATCAATACCGGGCTGCTCGTTACAATCATCCCGTTCTATCATCTCCTTCAGGTCATCCGGCATTGCGTCATCCGGGATGAAACACGTTTCCTTTTCTTCGCATTCGTTCAGAAAACCGATTGTGCTTTCGGAAAAAACTTCATCATAATAAGCCGGGTCTTTTATAAAAAACGGCCATTCCCATTCCGCACGACTGACATTGTAAGTTACGCTGTTCGGATATGGTTCCGAAGAAATCTTGCGTATAACACGGATTTCCTCTCTCATCCGTTTTATCATTTCTTCCCGGACAGGAAGAATCGCCATAGCAGCAAGTTCATCAGCATATTCATCAAACGTGTTCAGTTTCATAATCAGGTTCATGTGGCCTCCTTCCATGCCTGAAGCAGTCTTTTCTGCAAAAGATTGAAATCCACAACCTCCTCCAGCATTGCCTCGATAAACCTGTTTTCACTGTCCATTGAAACCACAGGATACCATTCACAATCACACTGGACTTCCATGTATTCCCCATCAAAAGAAATGACTGTGGAAGGAAGTCTGTGCATGGAACCTTCCCGCAGGCAGATGAAATCAAGTCCGCAGTCAGAGAAGTATTTCAGTTCATCATCCCACAGGTCTGTTGCGTCCTCGTTTTGATACTCGTTAATCCCACGAGCCCATTCTTCATCTTCGTAAAACCATTCAAAACTGCCAGCCCTCTCTGAAATCAGCTTCTCTGCCAGCCACGCATCGTTTTTGCCAACTCTCAGAATAATACAACCAGAATCAATCATCGGTGTCCTCCTCAAAAACCCATGTGAGCTTGTACTGGTCTGTCCAGCGTTTTTTACAGGACTTGCAATGCACGTCCTGCAAAAAATCCCCTGATTCAGCAAAGGAAATCGGATCAGTCTTCAAATCATCACTCCCGCAATACGGGCAGAATATCCCGCCCATTTCAATATATTCTCTGATTTTTTCTTCTTCCATTGTCATATCCTCATGGGCATAACCACTGCCCGGAAAGAGTCATTGCCAACCGGGAAAAATCCCACAGGACGCTCTTCATTATCAACGGATATATCCACTTCCTCCGTGCCGCAGGCTTTGAGTGCCTGCAAAACAAAGTCAGTATTGAGAGCAACATCAACAGGATCAGCAAACCCGCCTTCTATCAGGGGGATATTGCCTGCTGACACATACTCCCCGATATTGGGATTGGTATATGATACGTCCAAAGAACCGTTGATTTGGAACTGACAGGCGCGGTACCCGTCTTCGTGAATCGCCTTTGCCTGCTCAACGGCATCGGCCAAATCCTGCTTTTTTACGGTTACTGTCAGAGAATCAGACCGTTCCAGAACATCTTTCCAAATCTTTTCCGTGTCAGGAAAGTTCCGGGTGATGTTGTTTGTCACCTCCCCTGTTTCCTCATCTTTGTCTGTGGTGACGTGTTCTGTCCGTTGTGTGGGCGTGATAACTTCTGTTGCGCCTGCACGGATAACCGCAAACCCGTTCTCATCATCATCACCATTCTGTTCAGGCGCAAAACTGAGAGTGAAACCGTCCTTTGCAATGGCACAGACAGAGGACAATACCGCTTTTGATACCATGATGCCGTTATCCCAGGGCATCCGGGGCATCCGGTATTCATGCAGGCGGCTCCCGTCCGTGCTGACAATTCTGCCGTCCGGATAAAACGCATAATGTAAAACATGACTGCGCTTGTCATCTTTGGGCGGGGCAATGAACACCTTCCGGATAATGTCAGGGGTCAGTTCAATCTCGCCCACTTCGGGTCCGGGCATTTTCGGGGCAGGGAAATCCTCAGCGTCATATCCTAAAATGCTGTATTTCCCGTTAATCGAAAACCACCGCTCTTCTTTCTCGATGATCTCCGTCACTGTGTCTTTCGCTTTTGTGAGTATGTTTTTGAGAATTTTCGGATCAAACAGGATATTGATACCACCGTCCTCAGCCGGAACCCGGACGTGACACCATGTGTCCAAATCAGTCGCGGATACCACAAGCTCGTCTCCGTCCGTGTGCAGCCATATCCGTGTGATATTTTCCAGATGAACATGCCCTTTGGGGACAAACCGGGACACGACCTCAACCGCTTTTTTCAGGACATCTTTATTCGCTTTCATTCGCCCTCCTCATCCCAGTTCGGATACCCATAGAACTGGGAATATTTATCAGCGTAATAAACTTTTTCAACACTTGGCCGCTGGACAACAGCGGTAAACAGCGAAACGCCTGCGGCCAGGCCAATCCCAACGAAAAATCCGGTGACGATACAGATGCCCGCGTACCGGACCGCGCTCTGCAATTTTGTTCTGGGTTTCATGTGCCTCCTCTCTGTTTTTTATCCCCTCTGAATGAAAACCCCCTGCCGGAACCATTCCGACAGGGGGAAACAGAGGAGAAAACGGATGCTTGGCAACATCCGTTAAAGGCATAACTGCTTATGCCCTTAACGGATGCCCCGGTCAGGCTCCTTCTGACCGGGGAAATATTACAGGTAAATGAACACCACCACTAAACACCCCAATATGAACGTCAGCAGGGCTGCGGTGATGATCGGATTGGTTGCGATCTCTTTCTCAATGGTTTCGATGATTCCCAATTCTTCCTCCTACGCTGTTTTGTTGGTTCCGCTTTGCGCATGGAAGAGCGCAATGCTCTCCAGCACATGGTTCATGTCCTTGATAATCTGCTTTGCCTGCGCTTCCAGCAGGGCAACTCCTCCTTCCTGTTTTTTGTTTTTGTTGATCATCTGCACAAATGCAAGGCAGGAACCGTTACTGAACGGACTGCCTGAAAATTCTGAATGCGCCTTTGTCCACAGGTCAAACACTTTCAAAGCGTCTTTGACCTTTACTGGCTGGGGCTGATTTGATTCCTGAACTTCAAGGCCGGGGATAACCTGCTTGGATTTCTGTTCCTTCAAGGCCGTGACTGCCGCCTTCATGTTCTTCACGCCTTTGCACCGGCTGGCGTGTTTCCATGCCTGCTCCGGACAGTCGGGCAGGGTGTCCAGAATGAAAAAGGCCACTTCTTTGGGGCAGGTTCCGTCATTGACCGCTTTCTGAATATCCTCCGGCAGTTCACACAGCCGGATGGACTGTCTGACATAGGCGACTGCTTTTCCTGCCGCTGCCGCTGTCTTTTCCAGCGATGTTCCGTAATGGTTGATCTGTTTGTGCCATGATCTGGCCTGTTCCATCGGATGCAGATTTGACCGGGCATCGTTCTCTGCAATCTGCGCAAGATGGACTTCCTCATCTGTTGCATACGCTTTCAGAACGGCCTTGATTGTACCGTTTTTTCGCAGGGTTTCATTGTTCAGATGTGCCTGAAACCGGCACTCACCTGCAACAATCATCAGCCGGTCAGGTTTTGTAGGATGTTTCCGCACATGAATCGGATTATCCTGCCCCCGCTCCACAATGGAATTTCCAATGCCCATGATCTCGTCAATGGGCTTGGTCTTCCGGGGCTGATCCGGATCAACTTCCAACACTGCCAGAGGGCAGGTGAAAACCTGATCCACCACCAGTTCATTGATGTTGATTTCTGTTGTCATTGTCATACGCTTTCTCCTTTGTTTTCTGTTTTTGTTCATGCCAAAAACAAAAGGCATTCCCATTGCGGAAAATGCCCTTTGCTGCTGGTATGATGCCGGGGCCGGACTGCGCCCCGGTGATTTTTTTTATACCAGCTCCCACCCGTCCGGTGCAACGGTGTGGATAACCCGCACACCGCCTTTCCCGTCCGGGACTTCACGGGCAACACGGCAATCGTTACTGATGTCAAACTACATTATCAGTAACTATAGCAACTGGTTTTTTTGTCATGATTGTTTCCCCTTAAGATAAAAGTCGGGACTTACGCATTGCTGCTGCCCAATTTCTCAGTTTACCAACCACCTATAGAGATCCATTAGTTCAAAATGGATCTCCATTCTAGACGTGTCGTAATGTCTAGAAATGGCTATCCTCTCATCTTGTGGGTTAGTATAAAACCTGAAGCCCCAAGACTCTAACAGAATCTTGGAATCGTCTTTTGTTAAAGACGGACCCACGTCATAAGGATCGTGGGTATTGCAATTGCAATTTCCACCAAAAGGCCCCCCGCTATGGCAGCGAGGGAACACCTCTTGGAATGATCCTTTTCCGTCCTTCATAAGAATTCTGTCATTCCGAGAATTCCTAGAAGGTCTTTCCCAAAATAGTGATGTGTTAACAACATCACATAAGGACATTTTCATGAGTCATCTCCTTTATTTACTAGTTAATATTATAATACAAGAATTTCTATATTTAAGCAGTCAATTTATAAATTTCCGCCGCAATAAAACCTCAACGACTATTGCTATTAATGCAAGTAGTTTATTTACGAAAATCAAAACGACTTAACTAGTTAAGTCGATGATATAGTCTAATCTATATAGCAATATATAGTAATTTATTTTGAATCCTAAGCCTTACACTAAATAGTTTCCTAAAACAATATGGAAACGAAGAAATACAATTAGTATTTCCAAATAAAACTATTAAACTAACATTAAATGAAACACATTTCCTATGGTATTATATTTATACAAAAGATAAAAACATTACATGGAATATTTCAGATAATATTACTAATATCATAAGACAAGTTAATGCTGTATCATTAGATGAATTAGATGATATTATTGATAAATATGATTCTATAGATAATATAGAAGATTTATATCAATTTTATTTATCACAACCCTCAAGCGGGGCAGGGTTTCACCTTCCTGAAACCCATACCACAGGTATGAACTTCAGGAAAGTGAAACTGTACAGGGGAACACAGGCTGCCGTCACACCTGTTCCTATCCTTTGCAGGACGCGGCAGTTTTTACGTGTCACTGTTTCCCCTGAAACAGTTTGAATAATATCGGACTGAAACACATACTGTCAGAATCTCATCCGAACAGGAACCCTTTTGCCCCGGCTATACGGCCAGGCAGTTGTCCTTCGCTTACTTTTCTCTCAGATTTTCCGGCATCCCATAAGTCCCATATTGCCCCGTCCGCAGTGAAAAACCTGCAAGAACGGCTCCCGTCTCTTCCCTGCATGTCCATTGCCCGTAAAGGCACAATGTCCCGGCCACCTCAGACACGTTTCCGTCCAGGGGCGTCCGCAGAGACACCGTTATATCTGAGAGATTTTCAGCTTCACTCCCGCCTGTCCCTTCGCACCTCAAGGCAGGGTTCCCAGATTCCGCCACTTGCGCACCAGGAGCAGGTATCACCTGATGGTGGACGACCGGAACCGTTAAGCCGTCATGCCTGACAGCCTGATCCTCTGCACCCCACGATTCAAAAAGTGCAGAGTTTCTCCGTTTTGGTTACGATGGAGTTCGCAGGACGTTTTTTTACAGGCAATCCGACCGCCAACGGAAGCCAAACACCGGACTTGTACTCATCACTGCTGAATCCGTGATCCCGGAGCGAACGGTTTCAGCATAGGCCAAAGAGTATGGGTTATGGGGATTTTGCGAATCAATCCCCGGTAAATACGCAGTCTGCTTTTTATCCGCCAGTTGACCGGACAGACGGAACCCTGTTTTTGCGCACAGAGAACGATGCTTGGGAAACTCTGCCATGATGATTGATACTGCCAACGCATGGGAATCATGGAAACCATGCGCAGAGTGTTCCCTTTGGCTGCGGATTACATGCAGGGATTGCCGGAAATCCGCAAGGGAACGACCGGGAAAAACGGTATGCAGTTATCCATATTGATCAACGCGCAACTGCTGATAGGTTGACCGGAATACCGTTTTTCCAAAACAGGGATTGAAAAACTCCCTTTTAAATCCCTGAACGTGTTCAGGAACTTAAAAGAAAGCCCGTCCTGATTCCAAGTCAGGACGGGATAAAGACTATTCTGCAAACTTGGAAGCTACCTGATATGTTGTGGCAAGTCCCGCCGCCGTGCCTGTTGCTGTCAGTGCAACGGCTCCCAAGGAAGCTCCCACCAGTCCGGCAGGAAACATCAATCCCGCCGCAATCCCAGCCACAGAACCTATAAGGCATGTGGCTACAAATCCGAAAGATTTACCCATTTTTTTAATCCTTTTATAATGGATTTTGCACAATTCTCACCAGTCCACTTGGGAATGCGGTATGACTTTTGCATTCCCCTCTTAATTACTATGGAATCTCAATCGGAAAAGGTGAAGTAATTTTTCCGATTTTTTTAAACTTTTTTCCAAAGGATTGAAAATAATGCCAAAAACTAAAAAAACCGACCAGCCGACCGGGAAAAACAGTATATATAAAAGATATACTATCACACTTCCCGAAAACATCAGACAAATAGCGGAAAAGATTGAGAAAAAGGAAAGACGGTCTTTTTCAAATCTTTTAGCAATCCTGATTGAAAAATATGCAATAGAATCAGGAGTTTCAAAAATTGTCAAAAATCCGCAAAAGTGACAGTTTGTAAATATCGGATATGTATTAAAAAAATATCCGATATGACAAAAATTGTCAAATCCTGTCAATTTCTTGTCTTTTTTCCCCCCTTACTTACTATGGAATCTCAACCGGAAAAAGTGAAGTAATTTTTTAAAAAATTATAAGCTACTGTTTTTTATATCTTTATTTTTATTGATACATACTCAATACATATTTTGGCATATAAATTGCTTATATATTTATAGGTGTTTTTATTTTTTTTAACCATAAAACAGATAAAGGAAAAAAAACATGAGAAAAATCAATGACTTGGCAAAAGATGTTATGGCAAAAAGAGGAATATCCAAAAAAAATCAGGATGTTGCGAACAAAACTTCGCATTCCCCTGAAAAAGTTGAAAAAACTGTTGACAAATGGGAAATCATTTATTTTTCTGTCATGAAAACAGCAGATTATGATGATTCCATGCCGGAAAATGCTGATTTTGTTCATAATTCCTTTGTGAAGTTTTATGAAAAATTCAAGGCTTCAGATAAAGAAGCTGTTGATTTAATTAGACTTTTTAAGGCATTTCTGAAAAATGATTATCGTGATGAAAAAAAATCCATAGCGATAAGGAAAAAAACGATAATGTATGAGTCCGAAATTATTTCCATTTCTGAAGATGAGTCAAAAGAAATGGAAATATCTGATATAGGTGACAAGCCGCGAAAAAAACCAGAAGAAAATTTTCAGGCTTTATGTGTCAAATGCCTGAAAAAACTGCATAAACCTTTTCAAAGGAAAGTCTTCAAATCCATTTGGATTGAAGACAACACCATTGAAAAAACAGCGGAAAGTCTTAAGAAAACAGAACGTTACGTCAAGATGGTCAACGCGGAAATTTATGAAATCCTGAATTCTGAAAAATCTTTCGGAAGTTTGCAGGATAAGGCAGTTGAGAAAGCAAAGAAAAAGGAAAGAAATCAGGATATTTACACAGATTCTTTCGCTAATTCTTTATCAGATGATATGATTTCTGCTATATGCGAAAATCCTGATATTATTCATGATCCTGAGTTCATGTCAGAAAATGAATATTTTGATCTCCGGAATGAACTCAGGAAAATAGCCCATGATAGATATTCAGATGGGCTTGAGGCATGGCATATCATTGGCGCGAAAAAAGGGGAATCATCTGATAAATATCCTGATCTTCTGGATTGGAAAGAAAAATTTCCTGAAAATATGGGATTATGGAAGAGAATTCATTATTTGGCTGGGTCCGTCACCTATTATAATGATGAAGATATTCAGGAAAAACCTGAATTTAAAGAAAAAGTCTACAAAATAAAGGGAAATATCGCTTATCCGCGTTATATTCCTCTATATCGGAGATCGAAAACAAAAAAACCGCGATTTTACCGAATTACGGCAAAACTAGCGCACGATTTGCCGGATGGATATGGGTTTGATAGGTCAAAATGGTATTCGAAATCAGATGGGCTGCTTCAGAAAAATGAAATAAAAACAGATTATGTCATTCCTTATAATATGGAAAAAAGGATTTCTGCTTTTTATCAGCAAAATCAGAGAGTTATCAACGATACCGCTTGCAATGCTATAGAACGAGCGGAAATGAATCAAAGGTATCTTGACAGATATATATGCAGATATGCAGATGTTATTACTCTGCATAACAGACAGTTTGATGTCGTTTATGTTTCCTGATTTATTCCGATTTCATTGATTTTATTCCCTATCTGCTTAGCAGGTAGGGAATTGTATGCGAACGAACAAGTCAACCTGCAGACCGTTATGTCTTTTTGTCCGGAACAAATCTACACGCGAAAGCGCGGAAAATAACGACAATTCCTTAACACTTTATATGATATAAAGTGTTAAAAACCACCCCTGCTTACATCTTAAAGAGACCGGTCTTAAAAATATGACCGGCAGTATATCGCACAAAAAAATCCGGTCATGCGTTCATGTCCGGCAAAAAGCATTCAGAGTCAAAAAAGCAGTCCTTAAAAAAGTGTTGTCATTATGGGTCATTTTAAGTTATTCTTTGTAAGTATAAAAATTTTGCAAAAAGAAAACGGAAAGGAGCAGCAAAAAATGGCGATAGAAAGAGCCTTCCTGACTACCAATCGTATATGCAAGGGGACGGCATCCGGTGGTGAGATCCTGACATGGACCCCGATAAGGGACTGCATCGGGATGAACTGCAAGTTGTTTGAGAAGTGTGCTTATACAAAAACGAAGCTCTCCGGCGGAACCTGCGGTGTGGAAAAAAAATATATAATGGGACTGTACCGTTCGCTTATGCCGGTGCTGGAGAATGCGGATTCCTACACGGTGCAGCAGGTGGGGATGATGCTGATGCCGATGTATCTGCAGTTATGCAGGTTTTACATTATTGAGGCTGGCATATCAGAGCCTTTCCCTGAAGATCTGAGGTCGGGGAAAACGTATGAGCATCCGGTATATTCCAGCATCCGGCTGACAATCGGAGCCATCACGTCTCTGCAGAGGTCGGAATTGAGATCGCTGTTCAAGAATGCCGGGCTGCTGACAATGGGTGGGATATTCCGGAAGGCTCTGGAGCCTGATCCTGCTGACATTGATGTTGAAGCGGAGGACACGCGCAACGGCGATCCGGAATATTATAAGCAGTTGATGGAGGATTATGATTTTCCTGCGGAAGAGGATTCGGATGAGTGAAGTTTTCTGTGACAGTCTTCGCACAGGACGGTGTAGTCCTGCGGAGTCTGAAGGACTCTGGTGCTGATGATGTCAACGATTCCGTCCCAGTCTATGCCGTGGGTGTGATGGACTTCGAGTTTCACTTCCTTTCCTTTTGCTGCGGTTCCTCTGATGCCGCAGTGGGAGCAGGTTCTGTTTGCGAGTTTCAGGGCTGTGTTCCGTTCTCTGGATCGCAGCCACAGTTGCCTGAGAGCGTTTTTAATCTGGCTCTTCGGTGTTTTGTTCGGGTTTTTCTTTGCCAAGTTTTTTTGCCACCTGTTTGAGGATGAGATAACCGATGAGGTCTTGTTCGTCATTGTCTCCGGGGTATTGGGTTCCCTGAAGCATCCGGTTGAGTTTGTCGTCGATTCTGACGTTGATCTGTTCCAGCGGGTCTGCTTTGGAGAATACCCGGATGGGGTTGAGAGCGGAATTGCCATAGGCTTTGTTTTTGCCAATGAGGAAATCAGCGATGCTGCTGCAGGTTTCCCGGATCAGCCTGTGGGTATCGCTCGTGTCCGGAGTCTCTCCGGCTCTGAGCTTTTCCTCAAAAGAAGGACAGGTTTTTCCGCTCAAAGCGCAGAGTTCACGGTATGTCTTCCATGCTTTTTCGTTTGCATTCCGATCCGTCTGTTTCTGATTCATCAGTGCAAACAGGCATGACCCGCAGTAGGGGTATGTCCGGTTATCCATTGTTACGCTGCCTGTGGCCTGATTTCCGCAACGAACGCATTTATCTGCCTGTGCTTCCATGCCCCCCCTTTCTGCGTGTGTCTGAGAGCGTTTCAGACAGTTTAAATTCGGCATCGCATTTTTTCCGGAACACCATCTGGGCCACGCGGTCTCCGACTTTGTAACTGATGATGGTGGGCCATGCAAAGTCTTCTGTTTTCCGGAAGTCGGCAAAGAGTTCGTCTCTGTAGTCTGTGTCGATGATGCCGACCGAATTTGCCAGTATGAGGTTGGTTTTGCTGATGGAGGATCTGGGGAAGATTTCAGCGAACCATACCGGGGGGAGTTCCATGGCAAAGCCGAGCCAGTATCGGACGTAGGATGTGGAATATTCCTTCCGATATGCTGTGAGGTCATAGCCGATGGAGCCGGGTGTTGCCCGGAACGGCATTCTGAAGTTGTCTGCCAGGGGTCTGATTTTCACCAGACAGGTATTTCCGCAGGTCATCTTTCCGGGGAATGCTTCGTTGACTGTCCGGCAGATATCACATTTGGGCAGTGAGTCAGTGAGTGTGAAGCCGGTGGATGCCGGTTCTGTCATGTAAGTTTTCATGGTTCTCCTTTCAGAAGGGTATGTCCGTATCCGGTTCCTGTTTCACACCGGAATTGGTTTTCGGTGCGTTTTCGGTCTGAGGGCAGTCTTCCCTGTACTGCCGTTCTGCTCTGGCCTGTTTTTCTTCCTCTGATTCCTGTCCTTTTCCGCCGAGCATCTGCATTTCATGGATCTGGACTTTGGTGGCGTAGTGTTTCACCCCGTCTTTTTCCCATGATTCGGTTTTGAGTTTTCCCTCCACATAGACCTGTTTTCCTTTGGTGAGGTATTTGGCGCATATCTCGGCAAGCTTTCTCCATGCCATGATATTGTGCCATTCGGTGTTCTCTTTTTTCTCGCCGCTGTTTTTGTCAGTCCAGCTTTCCGAGGTTGCGATGCTGAAGGAAGTCACCGGTGTTCCGTCAGGCAGATACCTGATTTCCGGGTCTCTGCCGAGTCTTCCAACGAGGATGACTTTGTTGATTCCTGCCATAGAGAGTTCCTTTCGGGTTATTGTTTGATGATTCCATGCCTTTTGCTGTGGCAGTTTTTACACAGAGATATTATATCCTCCATGCGCTCATGCTCTTTTGTGTCATAGTGTTTATGATGGACACATTCTGCTTTGCCTCCGCAATCAGTGCATTTATATTTATCCATAGCCAGTCTTCTGTTTTTTATTTCCTGCCAGTGCGGTTTTTTCAGATAAGCAGAATATTCATACTGCCGTGTCAGACGTTTTAAATTTCTGAGTCTCATCCTTTCTGCCATTCTCAGGGCTTCTTTGTCAGAAAGGTTTTTTAATAGTAACTCAGATACTCCGCACTCTCTCAATTCCGATATCGCGTCCATTCTGAAGTCTCCTTCCCCGGACGGATCTTTTTCCGTCCGGACATCCCCCAAACCCCGAAGAGGAGGGGAACACACCGAAAGGGTTCCCCCCCCTTTAGGGGTGAATTTTCGGTCTGTTCTTTTGTTAATAATATCAATATGTTAATTCACACCGAAACGCTGTTTTCGGTCTGTAAAATTCGGTGTGTATTAATGTATTGATATTATTGAATATTACACACCGGATTTGAAATTCGGTCTGAACCCGGTCTCTGGGAAGGGTTGCCATTGCTGAATTTTTTAAAATCCGGTCTCTGTACCTGTTGGAATTATTATATATTTTTCAGCATGGATTTTTTAAAAATTTCATTTTGGCTTTAAATTTTACACACCGAAAATGGTTTTCGGTGTGTAATTTTCTCATTATGCAAGAGTATATTCCGACTTTTTGGTTTTTCCCACCTGCCCTATGAAGGACTGTCTGACGTATCCGTATTTTATGGCTTCGTTTATATGTCCCTGAATGGTTGAGTCAGATTTTATCTGGGTGAGGAGCCGTATCTGATCAATGAATGCCTTCTGATCATCTGTGGTTCCGCCGAGCAGGTTCAGTGCTTTTCTGACGGTTTCGCATCTGTCCTGCTGTCTTTTGTTCATCATGCTTCTGATTCCGAGCGGTTCCGGTATCAGATGCTGGTTTATCTTGAGGTAGAACGGGTCGAAATACGGATAGTTGTTGGCTTTGTCGTTTACAACTTCAATGCAGGAGGTTTCATTTATGAATCTTGGCGTCAGCCGGATGGCGCATCTTGCCCAGTCACGTATGGCGGATGCCCCGCGCATTTCCATTCCGTCTTTTTTGGCATGGTGAATGACAACGGGAGTTGTTTTCAGGATATTGCAGACTTCAAGAAGGTTATCCAGTGTGTGCCGCATTCTGGCATTGTCATTTTCATCTGCGTCATGGAAGGAAATCAGGGGATCGACAAACAGAATATCTGTTTTGACTTCCTCTGTCTGTTCAATTTTTGTGCACAGGTCAACAATATGCCCCCGGAAATTCTGATTGGAGAAATGCCCGGACATCTGTATGTTTTCATGGATTTCAGGGAAGAACACATAATGCTGCGACAGATGGTAATCCGGGCATCCGGCAAGCATTTTGGCTGCCCGCAGGTGTATTGTGTTCCTGCTGTTTTCTGACTGGAGGAATACGGAAGCCCTTGGTTTGGGTATGGGAAACCGTTCCCACAGATCCGGTGCGTTCGGATCGCCTCCCAGGGCGAGGTGCAGGGCCATATGCAGGGCAACAAGAGATTTGCCTGTTCCTCCGGGAGCGTAAATCACGACCGGATCGCCCTCTTCAAAAATGCCTTCTATGATTGGATTGGATGTTACGGGGTTTTTCAGGATGTCGGCCAGTGTGATGTAGCCGCATTTTTTTTCTTCAAGAATCTGTTTTCTGACTTCCTCAAGTCCTTCCTTTGCCATGAGATCGTTGAAGTCTGTCGGTTTGTCCGCATCGGAACGGAATACGGGAACAATCACTCTGGCATTGTAAAGTTCCCCTGCTTTCCTTGCTTTTTCCACTCCCGGGTTCCATGGTGTGCCGTCCGGTTTTTTGGTGAATCTGTCATTGTCTGCAAGGATGACAAAAGCGGTTTTGGGGTACTTTGTCCGGAAAACTCTGACCACTTCTGAGATGTTGCCCGCGTCAAAACAGACAACTGTGGTTTCACCGGTCACGCTGTGGCAGGTTGCGCCTGTGGAATATCCTTCGGCGAAATACACGGTATCGCCGATGCCGGGAATGATGAAACTGCATCCTGTCTTTTTTCCGTCAGTCATGAACAGTTTGTTTTTCCCATGATCAAACACTTTCCCGTCCGGCGCAATCATTTGCAGGGATGTGATTTTTCCGGTTTCGTCATGGAGCGGAACCAGAAGATTGCCGTGTCTGTCTGTGCGCAGACCGTGAGACACAACATTTTTTTTCACCAGATAGCTGTGTCCCTGATCATCGGTCTGTTTTGCAGATTTCCATATGGACTGTGCTTTCCGGGCAGTGGTTTCCCATGCTTCCTTCTGCATGTGTTCCCGCTGTTCTTTGATCTTTTCCATTTTTCTGCTGTAACTTATCCGTTCCTGCGGGGTAAGCAGGTGTTCAGCCTTGGAGCACCATGTGTGTTTTATTTCTCTGGGATCTCCCAAAGACCAGTCACCGAAAGCCGCTGCGGCAAAGCCGTCTCCGTTAAAGCAGATATACCAGCCGTTAAGGTTTTTCCGTTCGCTGCTTCCTGTCTGAAACCGTCTGATTTTTCCGTCTGTTTCAATGGTTTCGGGGAAATAGCCTTTTTCGGCCATTGCTTTTTTCAAATCTTCCGACACATTCATTCCATCCCCCTTGCCTCAGCCAGATGATCCGGGAGCACGACAGACACTTTCCTGCCCGGCTGCGTGTCTATCTCCCGCAGGTTTTGGATTCTGTCTTTTCCGATGACATGTTCCCGCCATCAGTCATAAAACATGATCCAGTGATCGGTTTCCATCAGTACGGACAACTGCACTTTTCTGTTCATCATGGCATTCCCTTATCCCTGTATGTGCACACAGGCCACCTGCCCGGCTGCGCTGAGGTCAGAATTTGTTTCTGCATTGTTTGACAGCATGAGGTGGCATTTTCTGCAGTAAAAGTAATTGACAGTGAGAGGCGCCCCGCAGATGCGGCAGTGCCGTCCGTTGTGTTTTTTGGCATTCCCTCTGGTTTTGCGGGTGGAAATTTTTGTTTCCGTCATTGCCTTTTTCCTGCGTTTTTCTTTTTTTTCTTTGCTGACAAAGGGAATGTCAGCGCAGATTTTCTGTATTTCTTCCAGTGTGCAGCCGTACCGGTTGCAGATGGTTTCCGGATGTTCTCCGTTTTTCCATCTGTTCCGGATCTGTTTCACCCATGGGGTTGTCACTGCTTTTGCAGAGCAGTGTCTCTGCACGGTTTTTCTGCTGACCCCCAGAAGCTTTGCAATCTGCATTTGGTGAACTCCTTTCTCCCGCATCCGCTGTATTTCCTGTATGGTTTCCGCAGGGGTTTTTGATGAAGGCATGTTTACTGTCCTCTCATTCAGGTTTACTTTGATTTCACATTGAAACCGGACAAATAAAAAAACCGGCATTCCCGCAGATGAACTGCCGGTGCCGGTTTGGTATGCTTTGTCGTCCGGCCCGTATGGTGAACGGGACGGGTATGCGTCTGAGGTGAGGACAGATTTACAGAAGTTGTTTCTGAAAGTCAAGAAAATTCTGACAGAATTTTTTTATCTGTTGACAAAATTCTGTCAGACAGATATATACAGAACACTCCTGACGACACAGGATGATTCTCCTTTCGTTGTCCATTTCGTTTCTCCATGGCGGCCCTGAAAAAAAAATGCCGTCCGCCGGAAAGTTTGATCCGGGGACGGCATTTTTTTTTGATTCCGGCAAAAACCGGAATGGGTTACTGGATTACAGTATATCTTGATTTTCTGACTTTTCCGATTTGCCCTATGAATTCTTTAAGGATAAATCCGTGCCGGATAGCCAGACTGATGTGACCCTGAATGGCAGAATCGGATTTGAGTTTTGTTATTTTCCGTATTTGGCATATAAGTGCTTTCTGTCTGTCAGTGGTATTACCAGCGCTTTTTTTACGCTGGCGCATACGGCCTTATGCTTTGCGGGTATGGATTCATGGTTTTCTGTTTCCGTAAACAGCGGCATATTGGACATGGGCTGTGTTTCTTTGTGCTGCTCCCTGTATTCCGGTTTTGCAGACTGTGTGAAACCGGAATACATCCCCGCCTCTTTCATAATCTGCGTGTGCATGAAGTCCGCGAGTTCCGGGTTGCGGATGTCCAGTGCTTTGTCATAAATGCCGCGGTAGAAATCCATGTGCGGCATATCTGTTCCGTGCGTTTGCTGCCGGAGCCGGAAATAGGCATTGACCAGTTCCCTCTGAACCTTCCATGCGAGATCGTCTGTGAAGGACTTCACCAGCATCAGATAACCGGACTGAGTGATAAAGATAACAGGAGCGTGCTGTTTTGATTCAGAATTTTCAGATGTCCGAAATTCGGACATCTGAAAAGTTGACCATTCTGCATAAGGAACCCGGAAATAATCTTCCCCTTCAAGAAAATGTTCTTTGTTGTCGTTAAACCGCTTCCGGGCAGTTCCAGAAGGCCGCTCATGCAGTTCATCCACCATGCGGAGAGTGACCACAGGGTTTCCCCGGTACTCAATCCGCTCCACGTCACGGTTATTGATTTTCACCATTTCCATATCAGCACGCTCCTTTCAGGTTGTGGGAAATTCTGCTCAATGTCTGGCTGATTTCTGAAAGCACAGACTGCACACCGCCTGACGCGGATCGGTTTCCGCTTTCTTCCATGGCAGAGGGAATGGTGATCAGCAGGAGTGCCACAAGACCGGAGACGTGTTCCAGATCGCTGGCAGGGGAATACAGGGGAACGGGGTTTGGAGCAGAAGCAATTCTCAGATGTGGTTTCATGGGTTTTACCTTTCTAAAATGCAAAACGGCCCTTAGCGTTGCCAACAAATCAGAGTGATTTTGTTTGCAGGGGTTTCCCTTTTTATTGTCTTTTCAGACACCTGCACGCATAGGCCGATTGAATTTTATAGGGTATGGATCGGTAAACAGAGGTTTACCGGATATACACTCTAACTGTTGGCAAAAAGAAACTATATGCTTTCTCCGTGTCTGTCAAGAGGTATTTGGCAGATACGGGAATTTGTGTTTTTATACGGTAAACACCGTATGGGGTCAATACTGTGAACACAGTATTTGTAGGGGAAAAACCTACATATTTGCAGGAAAAAACCCTACAGCTTTTCTGTCAGTTCCATTGTCCGTGTCAGAAATCCTTTGACTTCTGCTGCCGGGTTCCGTGCCTGTGCCTCATAGGTCAGGGCAAGAATCCGTGCCTTCTGTTTTGCTGTCAGGAACATTCCTCTTTCCTGTGCGGTGATTTCAATATGGATCAGGAGTTTTTCCAGAAGAACGGAATTGAGTTTCACCGCGTATTCCGGCATGGGTTCCGCTGCTTCCTGCCCCGCGGTCATTTCCATGCTGTCCTCATCCATAATCAGCCAGTTCAGGTCTATGTGATATTTTTCCCGCATGCTGCGGAAAAAACTCAAAGTCGGTTCAGAAACACCGGTTTCATAATTCCCCATGGTTGGCCGTTTTATTCCCAGGCTGTCTGCAAACTCCTGCTGGGACATGCGCAGGCCCTTCCGTATCTGCCGCAGTTTTTCGCAAAAAATATTTTTCACTGATTCCATAATGTTGTCCTTTTTTGTCGGCAATCACCGCAGATTTTGCCAAAATTTTTGTTGACACTGCCATTTTTTTGACGTAGATTGACGGAAAAACAATGATGACGGATATTGTCACATGCGAGTTCCGGATGCTCAGG
>CAZDIU010000002.1:72762-75921 GCA_964505535.1 uncultured Desulfobacterales bacterium
CTCAGGGGCAGGAGCGGCAAAAAAACCGGGGACTCAGGATTGTCCTGATGATTCCAACAGAGAACGGATTTTTTATGTGAAAACTGCTCAGGCCGTTCCTGCCTCTGAGAATGCAAAAGGGAAAGGATCAGAAGAATGGATAAAAAAGAATTTATTGATATTGTCAGAAGCATGACAGACGTTTCAAGAGCAACTGCGGAGCGCACAGTTGACGCTGTTCTGAGTGCAATGAGCAGGGCATTGGAAGAAAAGGGTGAAGTGCGGCTGACAGGGATTGGCAGATTATATACGATACTGCGGAAACCCTATACCATCAGCAACAGTCTCACTGGCAATGGAAAGCAGGAGGTTCCTGCCAGTTGGACGGTGAAATTAAGTGTTTCCGGAAAAATACGGGAACTCTTGAACAGATAAGGAGGCTTTGTTGGTAAAAAAAGAGGATCTGGCAGAGGCATTGTACAAAAGGCATTCCAGCATATTCCATTCACGGATTGCAGCGGAAAAAGTTGTTTCGGATCTGTTTGATATTGTACGTGCGTTTATCAGGCAGGGCGAAAGAACTGTCAAAATTTACGGGTTTGGGACGTTCACGCTGAGAACCGTTGCCGAAGGGAAATGCAGACATCCGGTGACGCGGGAAAGAATGGTTGTCCCTGCATACAGACTCGTCCGTTTTTCCATGTCGGACGGATTCAAAAAAGAGGTGAATCATGACAGAAAAACAGGATTCCGGGGAGACAGAACTGCGGAAGACAAAGGCTGATATTTCTTCCTGCTTCAGCAGGATAGAGTCTGGTCTTTTGGCACTCAGCAGGATACGGAAAGAACAGGGCCGTCCGTGTTTTGCAGAGGACTATCTGATATTTGTTAAAAATTTACGCATAATGCTGGAGACGCTGTAATGAGTTTTAAAAGAGCAAGCCGCAAGGCAGCCGTTCTCCGTGCAGCGCTCTGCGGCACTGCCGGATCAGGCAAAACCTATTCCTCTCTGCTTCTTGCCCTGGGGATTGCAGGCCAGGACGGAAAGATTGCCGTGATTGACACAGAAAGAGGGAGTGCGTCCCTGTATTCCGACCTGTGTTCATTTGACACAGCGGAACTGGAGCCGCCTTACACACCCAGACGGTACATTGACCTGATTCGGGAAGCAGGAAAAACCTATGATGTGCTGATTATTGATTCCCTCACCCACGCATGGGCAGGCCAGGGCGGTGTGCTTGATATGCACTCTGATAAAACAAGGGTGGATCGCTCTGTCAATTCCTACACAGCGTGGCGGGATGTCACCCCGGAACACAACCTTCTGGTGGATACTATCCTGGGCTGTCCCTGTCATGTGATAGCCACCATGCGATCCAAAACAGCGTATGAACTCCAGCAGAATGACAGGGGAAAGATGGTTCCGGTCAAAATCGGGCTCCAGCCCATACAGCGGGACGGGCTGGAGTATGAATTCACTCTGGTCTGGGACGTCATCAGCAACGGAAATATTGCAACCGCTTCAAAAGACCGCACCCGGCTTTGGCATAACCGGAGTGAGATGATTTCCAAAGAGCATGGCGTGGAATTATCCAAATGGCTCCTGTCCGGCGAGCAGATTGACACAGAAGAAGTCCGGAAAACCCTGGCCGAAAAAACAGATGAACAGATTCGTGAATACTGGCGCAAACTCGGTGTGACTGCGGGTCATGCGCAGTACAAAGAGGTGGTTGCCATGTTCACAGAGCGGAAAACTGCTTTGAAAGGGGAACAGAATGAACAGAGCCAGGATTGATCTGGTTTACGCGGAAAACTTCAAGGGTTTGAACTTTGAACAGCCGTTGACAGACAAAGTGCTGCTCACCGGTCCCAACGGAAGCGGAAAAACCGCACGGATGCAGGCATTGTGTCTGGCTCTGACCGGTTCTGTTCCCGGTGTGTGCACACGGCTCCCCGGCAGTGTCTTAAAGATGTTTGCAGGGGAAAATTCACACGTAACAGTGGGCATTGTGCATAACAGCACGGTTTACGAGCGCAAATACATCCGGGCCGGGAAAACCGGTTCTTTGCAGGGCAGAATCAATGATGTTCTGCTGCTCCCGGAGGAGTTCAACAGACTGACCGCTGATCTTCTGCCGGAGGTGTTCAATCTTTCCGGGTTTCTGAGCATGTCAGACCCGGATAAACTGCGGTTTCTGTCCCAGAGGTTCTCCGCGGGGGAAACCGAGGCCCTGAACCTGCAGATTGCCGGTTTTCAGAAGCGGATTTCGGATCTGCGGGCTGACATCCGGTCCAGTTACCGGCTGATTGAGGCTGCCCGCAATGCACAGGCAGGAAAAAGACGCCCGCCCGGCACTGCGGCGGCAAACAAGAACAGACAGACGCAGATTCTGAACGAGATTGCACAGGCAATGGCAGATTTGAAGGCGGAAAAACTGCTTGTATCCCAGAAACAGAAGGAGTCCCGCAATGCAAAAAAAGCAGAAGCCAAATCCGGAAAAGATACAGCGGACTCTGGCCCGAAAGCGTGCATGGAAACGGTTCGCAGAGTTTTTTCTCTCATGGATAAGGAGGTTTGCGGTTGGGAATGTCCGGTGCGAAGGGAGATGGAAACATGGAAATAGCCGAACTGGAAGAAAAAATCAAAGAACTGAAAAGCAGACTTGAGGAGTTGCGCAGGGAACATACCGAGATGATCCGGTATGACCTTGCGGAAGAGGAAATCGCCAAGGTTCTTGCGGAAATCCCTGTTTTGGAAGAGCGGCTTCTGGAAGAGAAGAACGGCAAGGATGCGGCTGTGCAGAAACGCAAAGATGCCGTGACCGCGTTCAGTGCGGAATTTGCCAAAGCCATGTCTGCATTTCTGCCTTTTGGAGAGGCGTTTCTGGATATGGCATTGGACGGCAAGCTGACCATTGGCTGGAATATGGACGGAAAAGAGGTTCCCTGGCTGTCTCTGTCCGGAGGCCAGCGCGCCGTGTTTGACACTGCTCTGTGTTATGCCTTTTCCGGTTCCAATTCCGTGATTCTGGCAGAGGGAGCAGAGGCAGATCCAATGTATCTGCTCCGTCTTTTGGAGCACATCGCCGCAACCGGCCCCAAAGCGCAGGTGCTTGTGGGTTCGTGGCATGTTCCGGACAGGGAAGCGGACGGGTGGCAGGTCGTAAAGCTGTAAAAAGG
>CAZDIU010000003.1:0-67089 GCA_964505535.1 uncultured Desulfobacterales bacterium
CCCGCTCGATTCTTTCCCGTCTTGATCTCCCGGTCACGGAGGTTGATGATTCGCGGGAGGTGTATGAATGTGTAATGAATTCGGATGATCCGGTGCAGAAGGGAAAAGAGGTTCTTTTCCTCACACGGAACAAAGGAGCCTTTGTCCGCAAGTGTCCCGGAACCCGGCACTATACCTGCTGCGGCTACATGATTCTGCATGTGGGCACATTCTGCACCATGGACTGCGCGTACTGCATTCTGCAATCCTATTTTCATCCGCCCGTGCTGCAGTTTTTTGTCAATCATGAAGATATGCTCGCGGAACTCGACACTGTATTTGCGCAGAAAGAGGCACGGAGAATCGGAACCGGCGAATTCACCGACAGCCTGATCTGGGATATGTGGACAGATCTTTCTCAGGTGCTGATTCCCAGATTTGCCGTTCAGTCTTATGCCATGCTGGAACTCAAAACCAAAACCGCGAACGTGGATGCCCTGAAAAAGCTGGAGCATAATCGCAAAACCGCAGTGGCCTGGTCAGTGAACACGGAAAATGCAATCCGTGCCAATGAAAGAGGCACAGCTTCCCTGACCGCGCGGCTCAAAGCAGCAGCCCGGTGTGAATCCTGGGGATATCCGCTGGCTTTTCATTTTGATCCCATGATTGTCTATGAGGGATGTGAGCAGGAATATGAAGAAGTGGTCGAGAGGATTTTCAGTCATGTGTCTCCGGAGAATGTGCTGTGGATCAGCCTGGGAACCTTCCGTTTTATGCCGGATTTGAAAGGCATTGTCCGAAAGCGTTTTCCAAATTCCAAAATTGTCTTCGGCGAATTCATTACCGGAATGGATGCCAAAATGCGCTATTTCAAACCCCTGCGCATTGCCCTGTACCAGAGACTTGTTTCCCGGATACGGAAAACTGCCCCGCAGGTGACCGTGTATTTCTGCATGGAAGATGAGGAAGTCTGGCGCAAATCATTCGGATTTGTGCCGGATGAGCGGGGCGGGCTGGCACAGATGCTGGACCGGAGCGCTGTGAAGCACTGCGGTCTGGACACTGGCAGATAAGCACTCAACAGAAAGTTTTCTGAATACGCTCCACCCGAAAATTTATGCTGACCTCTTGACATTTAACACAGTCGCTGCTTATTTGAAAGACCAATAAGGAGTTAAATGTTTTTGAAAGAACTGTTTGCAGGTCTCAGAGCCTATGCCAAAGCCAGACGGGTGATTGTCCGTCATCGGCTCTGGCCCTGGATGCTGATTCCGGGACTGATGAGTTTCGCTTATATTGTTCTGCTGATATGGATTGGCACGATTGTGGTGCCTGACATGACTTCCCATATCTCCCAAAACTGGATTCCGGATTTTATGAAAGGGGATATTTCTGCATTTGCTGCAAACATTGTGCTGTGGATTTTGTTTCTTCTGACAGGATATGTCACTCTGCAGCCCACCATCCTCATTTTTTTCAGCCCGGTGCTGAGTTATGTTTCTGAACTCACGGAACGGAAAATCTATGAGCAGCCTTCGCTTCCCCTGAATCTGAAACATGTTTTGCAGGATATTCTCAGGAGTATTGTCATCAATGTGAGAAATCTTGTGCGGATGGTCATTTTCGTTCTCATGGCCTGGATCCTGATGATTATACCGCTCATTGGTTCTCTCATATCCTTTGTGCTGATTTTTCTGATCCAGTCTTTTTACAACGGATTCAGCCTGTCGGATTATACCCTGGAACGGAAACGCTGGCCTGTGACGAAACGGATTGCCTGGTCAAAAGAAAACCGTTCCCGTGTCATTGGTGTGGGAATGGGATTCACTGCCATTCTCATGATTCCGGTGCTGGGATGGTTCATTGCCCCCACCTGCGGAACTGTCGCAGCCACCATAGCAGCCCTGGAAAAAATCCATCCGGAAGATTCCGTGCTCAGGAGTCTGTGACTTTTTTTCTTAAATACAAATGCGTCTGGCAATCTTTTCTGATATACACAGTAATATGGATGCACTGGAAGCGGTCATGGCGGATGCCGCGCAGTTTCGCATTGACCGCTATATCTGTCTGGGAGATATTGTGGGATACGGCCCAAACCCCAATCTCTGCGTCAGGCGCATAATCTCACTGCCAAACCTCGAATGCGTGGTGGGAAATCATGATGAGATTGCCAGACATGAGGGACCTGTGTATAATATGAACAGAGAAGCAGCACGGGCCATACAGTGGACAAGAAGAAGACTTTCAGAGGAAAACAAAAATTTTCTGCGCTCCCTGGGGCCTGTGCTGAAAAAAGAGCATATGATTTTTGCACATGGCGCGCCCTGGGCTCCCATGGAATGGCGGTATGTGATGAACACGGATCAGGCAAGGCGTGCCTTTTCACGGACACAGGAAAAAATTCTTTTTATCGGACACAGCCATGTGCCCCAACTGATTTCCAGAGGAAAACTGAGCATCCGGTTTGAAAGCCCGGAGGAGCGATCCCTGATGTACGCGGGCGGATCTGATCGGATCATTGTCAACTGCGGCAGTGTGGGACAGCCCAGAGACGGAAATCCCACAGCTTCCTATGTGATTTATGACACGGAACGCAAGACCGTGCTGTTTCGCCGTGTGCCCTATGACATTGCAAAGGCTGCGGAAAAAATCATTGCAGCCGGGCTGCCGGAATTTCTGGCAAAACGTCTGTTTGAGGGAGTGTGAGGGAATGATGACAGGGGAACACAGAATGTCCCGGCCTGCATTCCCGCGCAAAGCCGGACTGCCATTAAGTTAAGTCGATTTCCAAATATAAATGTGCCCTGTCTGAAGGAGTCACAGACGGAAAGTTTGTGATCCGACTGTCAACTGTCAGACACTGCCAGACTTTCAGGCTTCGACATGAGCTCAGCCGAACGTTTGGCACTCTTTTGGCATATTCTTTTCCGGAAATCGTCCAATCTCTTTTCCTTTACGGGAATCTGATCAATTAACTTAATGGCAGCGGCTCAATGCAGGAAACAGGGAAAAACACAGGCAGGCAAATGCCGGAAAGACTTCGCTCATCCGGCCCTATTTTTTTGCAATTATTCAAATATGTTTATATGAGAGGAAAAATCAGATGCAACAGGAGTTTGAAATACAGTATGCCCGGAGAATGGAACAGTTGCCGCCCTATCTTTTCGGGATGATCAACCATATGAGAAGCGAAAAACGGCTGAGAGGGGATGATGTCATTGATCTGGGAATGGGAAACCCGGCTGATCCCACGCCTGAACCCATTGTGGAGAAGCTCTGTGAGGTGGCCCGTGATCCCAAAAGTCACCGATATCCTGTGGCTTCGGGAATGAAAAATCTCAAGCGGGAGATTGCGAAATATTATCAGCAGGATTTTGGCGTGGAACTGGACATGGATTCAGAAGTCATCTGCACCATCGGTTCCAAAGAGGGAATTTCCCATCTCTGCCTCGCGATTATCGGCCCAGGGGATACGGTGCTGGTTCCGGCTCCCGCTTTTCCCATTCATATTTATTCAGCCACCATCGCGGGGGGCAATGTCATCCGCATTCCCATTGCACCGCATGAGACCTTTCTCAAACGCGTGGCGGATATGTGCGAATCCCTTTATCCCCGGCCCAAGGTGCTGGTGCTCAATTATCCGCACAATCCCACCGGCATGCTTGCCACAAAAGAAATTTTTGAGCAGGCTGTTGCACTGTCCCGAAAATACGGATTTATCATTCTCCATGACTTCGCGTATTCCCGGATTACCTTTGACGGATACAAGGCCCCGAGTTTTATGGAAGTGGGGGGAAGCCGGGAGGTGGGCGTGGAATTCGGCTCCTTTTCCAAATCCTACAACATGGCCGGATGGCGGCTGGGTTACTGCGTGGGCAACAAAAAACTCATCCAGGGGCTGGGAAAGATCAAGGGATATTATGATTACGGCGTTTTTTCGCCCATTCAGATAGCCGGCATCATCGCACTCAGAGACTGTGAAGAGGATGTAAGCCGCCAGGTGGAAATCTACCAGAACCGCAGGGATGTGATGTGCAAGGGACTGGAGCAGATGGGCTGGCAGGTTGACAAACCCGGAGCCGGAATGTTTGTGTGGGTGAAAATACCGGAACCTTACTGCCGCATGGGTTCCATGGAATTTGCCATTCAAATGCTGGAAAAAGCCAATGTGGCGCTTGCACCCGGCATCGGTTTCGGTCAGGAGGGCGAGGGATATCTCCGTCTGGCGCTGGTGGAAAATGAACACCGCATCCGTCAGGCCCTGCGCCAGATGCGCAAGGTGCTTTCTGAAATGGATCAAAAAAAAATCTGACCGGGAAATTTTCAGATACAGACGCACCGCAGGCATAATCTGCGCTTTTTCCGCAAAAATCCGGTTTTCCGGAAATTTGCGGTTAAATCCGGAAACATTGAGATTGTCAGGGGTTCGGAGAGAGGAAATCACTTTTCCTAAATTCTTCCGGACTGATGTTCCACTTCATAATCCGGTTTCCGGTTTTCAGAAAATAATTTTTTTTGGGAAAGACATACGGTCGGATATGCAAGTGTGAACAGGGTGGACTGCGATTACAGTTGGAATGCTCTGCTCCGGCCCGGAGAGTCACGGGATTTTTTTTCCTGTGCGGAAAAAACCGGTACTTTCCGGCCTGACACAGGGGATTACAGTCCGGCAAACGCCTGGTGGCTGTGCGAGCTGAGCCGTCTGATTTACCGGAGGGGAGAGGATGAAACCGGTATATGGGCCAATCCGGTCAGCCGCGATGATATTCTGAAAGCTGAGGGGCTGAAGGAAAGTCTTTTTGTGGGCAGGCATGGGCTTTCCTGTGCACTTGTTTCAGATGAAAAGGAAAATTTTGCCATTCTGGTATTCCGGGGAACCAGCAGATTTGAGCACTGGTTTTCAAATCTTAATGCGGTTCAGACCCGGTGGCTCTCCTGCGGCATGGTTCACAGCGGATTCAAATATGAATTTGACAGTATCCGGGATCTACTCAGTGAGATGCTTTCCGCAATCCATATCCCCCTGTTTTACACCGGACACAGCCTGGGCGGCGCTCTTGCCACTCTGACAGCATCCATCATACCTCCGCGGGCTGTTTATACCTTTGGTTCCCCCCGGGTGGGGAATGCGGCTTTCAGAGACTCGCTTGCCTCAGTGAATCTGTACCGGATTGCAATGAAAAATGATATTGTCACAACTGTTCCTCCCTCCCGGCCTCCTTTTTATTTCTGCCATGCGGGAGAACCCAAATGGCTCACTTTTCCGGGATATAATGAAACAATTTACAAAAACAGTCTGCTGAACATATCCGAACGGATCCCTTTTTCCTTCATGAAACAGTTTATCCGTCCCCCGCATTTTCTGGCAGCTCATTCTCCGATAAATTATTCACGCTGCCTGGCACATGAGGCAGAGCTTTCAAACCGGCATACGGATACTGAATGACTGTCGCATATCTGCGCCTTTGTTTCACAAATCTCCAGTATGATTGAATAATGTTATCTTCTCCCGGAATCGGTGCGGAAGTAGCATATTCCTACCCCTGAATACCCCGCCCTCCCCATTGTATCTGTTTCATTATCAAATTATCATGTACACCATTCCGTAACTGTTTCTGTCCGCTGAATTGGCCGGATACAAAAAACAGTCATACTCATTGAAAATGAAAATCAAATCTGCATGTGAAGGAGAAACAGACAACTGCGCCCATTTTCCACGCCTTTACGACAGATGCTCCGTGAGTTTGCAATGCAGAATGCCTGGAGCGGATTCACTGAAACAGTGCTTACGGTCTGAAAGACCGGATGCTCATTTGGGAGGGAAATCAGATGCCGGGCAGATTATTTATCTGGCGAATCCTGATCATTATACTGATGCTGCAGATGTTGCTGATCCTATGCTCCTGTTCACGAAACCGGAAGGGAACTCTTCCGGACTATGGGGAAATGTCTTCGGAAAATATCCTTTTTTCATATTGCTGTGAGCCAGTTCCTTATCCGGAGAAAAATCCGGAAAACAGCAAAGACAGCTTTCCTCCGGCCCGGGCAGAGGAATCTCCTCCAGCAGAGGCAGCCCCGGAAGCCGGGAAACAGTTTCCGGATTCCCTTAAACCCGACATCTTCGCTGAGAACACCGAAGAAATGGCCTGTGACACGGATGCCGGGATAACAGAAATCGCTGAGAAAAAATCATTTCATCTGCCGGATATGCCCTTTTACAAAGAATATTCCCGGAAACTGGGCATCGAACTCGACGGCACGGAAAATCGGAAACTCATCATGGCCGTGGCAGAATGGATGGGAACGCCGTATCTGTGGGGAGGCTGCTCCATAAAGGGCGTTGACTGTTCCTGTCTGGTCAAAAATATTTATGAAGACGTATACGGCATTGAACTCAGGCGCACCTCCATGATGATGTGCAATGCGGATTTCATGCCTGTGGAAAAGGAAAGACTGCGGGAAGGTGACATTATCTGTTTTGGCACAAAAGAAGATGATATTTCTCATGTGGGGCTGTATCTGAAGGACAACAAATTTGTCCATGCCAGCCAGTCCGGAGGCGTCAGAATCAGCAGTCTGGAAAGAAATTATTTTAAAAAACGCTTAATTATGGCAGGACGGGCCATCCGTCCTCTGGAAATCAGCCTCGCGAGGCTGTCCATCAGTGAACTGGTCGTAGTGAACCGATAAATCCCCATTTTTTCTCATAAGTGTTTTATCCATTGATTTTACATCAAATAATTTTTCTTGAACATTTGCGGCAATTCATATATACATCACAGGTCTGAAATAATGCCGGTTTTGCCGGAGACAATCCCGAACCTTCAGGGAATGCACAGATCTTTGTAAGACAGCCGGGCTGCTTTTTTGCAGGAACTCCATTTTTTAATCACTTTGGGACTTACACAGTTGACCGGATAAACCCTTAGGGTTTTCAAAAACCCTAAGGGTTTCAGGATTTGATTTTTTTATCAACTGCGTACGTCCTGAACTTATACTCAGCACCGTCATCACCGGAAACTTCTGCTGTTCTGATGAGGAAACTCCTGTGGGATTTCTCAGTGCAGCGGCAGACACGCAAGTTGGGGCCGAAATGGTTTACAGTGTGAGCGTTAATCGGGAGCTGATCAGCGGAAGATTGGAATGAAGCAGAATTTATTGGAAAACAGAACAGCTTATTTTATATTTTTGGGAACAGTCACATTCATCCTTTTTTCATCCTGCTCCGCAGGAACGCGGATGACAATCAGCAGCGGAACTTCCATCGGGAAAACCGCACAGAAAATCATTCAGGAAAATACCGGACAGCCGGAATCTTCATCGGCTTTGCCGGAAATATCTTCCGAAAATCTGCACGAAGATATTTTTGCTGCCTGGCTTCACTTTGACTCCCCGTCCAAAATATCGCGGACAAACCTGCCTTTTCTCATATCACCTGATATCGAAAAAAACATATGGGATTTTACGGAATCCGACTCTGACGGAGAGATGGAGGAGGAAATTCTCTGCACCGAGTGCATGGAAGATCGTTTTGCCGGAATTTTCAATGATATAGACAAGGAATTGTCTGAAATCTCAAAACTTCCGGACGCGGGAAAGCATTTTGCAGCCATTTCCGAAGGCACTGCCGGGGCAGATCGTTTTTATGAGAAATTTTCCCAAATTCTGGGAATGTCCCTTGACGGTACGGAAGATCCCGATCTGCTGAGAGCAGTTGATGAATGGCTGGGAACCCCCTACCGCATGGGCGGATGCTCCAAAAACGGCATTGACTGCTCGTGTTTTGTGAAAAGTGTTTATGAGGAGGTATACGGCATTACGCTCACCCGAACCTCCCGTGATATTTTTGCGGAAATGACACCGGTTAAACCGCAGGATTTGCAGGAAGGAGATATTTTGTGTTTTGCAAACCGGAAACGGATTTCCCATGTGGGAATCTATCTCAAAGACGGCAAATTCGTTCATGCAAGCAGGAAAGAGGGCGTCACCATCAGCGACCTCAGTGAAACATATTATCAGAAAAGATTTGTCAGTGCAGGCAGAATCCTCCCCTCCTCTGTTGCGTTTTCAAATTTCAACCCTCCGGACAGACGCCGGTTCTGAAAAAAGCCCTGTACGAAAAAAGGGCAGAATTTTATCCCCACTCTCCCGATACTTCTTGTCATCCGTCCTGTATGGTGATATGAATTTCCGCGTACGTCCGGGGTCTTATACCGAATCGCTGCCGGTTTTTTTGCAATATGCAGCGCAGAAGAGCAGCAGATCAGGACAGACTTTTTCAGTCGCAGAGTCTGGGCAGACTTGCTTCCGGATGAACCCGGAAAGAGACTGTTCCGACCCCCTGCCTGCAAAAACATGCTCCGGTCCGAGGCGGGATCGCTGGGAAAAACTGAAAACACTGCATCAAAGCAATGGCGAATTGGGATCATCATGAAAAATATGCCGAAAAACAAATGGGCACTGCTGGATCGGCCTGAAGTCACGCGCTGTCTTTTTCATCCCCGATCCGAAGACCTGATTCTGCACGGCATGTCTCCGGACAGGGATATTTTCATCCCGGTGGAAGACAATGCCGTGATTGGGGCCTGTTTCCACATGAGCCGGAAAGATGCGGCCAATATCCTTTTTTTTCACGGAAACGGGGAGATCGTCGCGGATTATCATGATATGGGTGAAGTGTACAACCGCATGGGCATCAACTTTCTGGCTGCGGATTATCGGGGATACGGCAGATCCAGCGGTTCTCCCTGTGTCAGCGCCATGATGCGGGACTGTCACACAATTTTTTCGTTCACCCGTAACTGGCTGAAGGAAAACGCATATACCGGCCCCATGATTCTGATGGGCCGATCCCTCGGAAGTGCATCCGCACTGGAACTGGCAGACGCATACAAAGATCAGATCCAGGGGCTGATTGTGGAAAGCGGTTTTGCCTTTGCCCTCCCCCTGCTCAGGCTGCTGGGGGTTTCTTTCACTGCCACTGCTTTTGAAGAAAAAGAGGGCTTTGCAAATTTGGAAAAAATCCGGAATGTTGACAAGCCTGTCCTGATTATCCACGCTGCGCATGATCATATCATCCCCTTTTCTGACGGACAGGCTCTGTATGATGCCTGCGGATCAGCAGATAAAACCCTGCTGCGGATTCCGGGTGCGGATCACAACACACTGCTTCATGCGGGTTTTTCAGAATACATGAAGGCCGTGAAAACTTTGACAGAAAAAGCAGCACTCCGGAGATGAACCCTGTCCGGAATGCCAAGGGATTTGAAAATTGCTGATATACCGGTTTTGAGGTTTCAGTGTTCAGGTTTCAGTCCTGACCGCATACTGACACCTGACACCTGCAGCCTGAACCGTCCGGTATTTTAAAAAGTTTCACATCCCTGAGATATTTCATAAGGAAGGAAGAGAATAAAGACAGTCTATGGTATTATCGATTTTTCAGAAAATTCGGAACAAAATCCGGAACCTGACCCAAAGAGACAAAAAAAGGGGCGGAGAGGAGGCAGCTTCCCCGGAATCCCGGCCTGATACCGGCCTGAAAAGAAAATCAGCCTCACCCCATGAGGCTTCAGAGGAATCTCTGGAGGAATCCCGTCCCCAAAAACGCCGCCGCAGAAAAAAGAAAAAGGATCAGACGCTTCCGACCGCAATTCCTGAACATGGCAGCGTGCAGAAGGCTGAACATTGGGATATGTCCATGTTTGAGGTGCCTCCTGCGGAAGGGAAAATCCGTTTTCATGATCTGAACCTTCCCCCTGAAATCATGCACGCAGTTGCAGACTTGGGGTTTCAGTACTGTTCCCCCATTCAGGCCGAAATCCTGCCTGCCACCCTCAATGGCAGAGATGCCTCAGGACAGGCCCAGACTGGCACAGGAAAAACAGCCGCTTTTCTGATTACGGTGCTGACGCATTTTCTGCGCAATCCCCTTTCCGGAAAAAGAGAATTTGGCACCCCGCGTGCGCTGGTGCTGGCTCCGACACGGGAACTGGTCATGCAGATTGCAGAGGAGGCCGAACTTCTGGCAAAATACTGCCCCATGCGCATTGTGAGCATTTTCGGGGGCATGGATTACCAGAAACAGCGGCGCCAGTTGAGTGATCAGATTGCAGACATTGTTGTGGCCACTCCGGGCAGACTCATTGATTTCTGCGAGCATTATGATGTGCATCTGAACAAAGTGGAAGTGCTGGTCATTGATGAGGCAGACCGGATGCTGGATATGGGGTTCATTCCCCAGGTGCGGCGCATTGTGCGGGAAACACCGCATAAGGACAGACGCCAGACCCTGTTTTTCAGCGCAACCATGACCGGAGAGGTGGAACGGCTGGCTTCCCAGTGGACAACCGATCCCCTCACGGTTGAGGTTGAGCCGGAGCAGGTGGAAGTGGCATCTGTGGAGCAGATTGTCTATCTGGTGACATCCAAAGAAAAATTTGCTTTGCTTTACAATATCATTGTGCGCCAGGATCTCCGCAGGGTGATCATTTTCTGCAATCAGAGATCGGAAACCCAGAGGGTTGCGGATTTGCTCATGCGCTCCGGGATCAACTGTGAAGTGATTTCCGGGGAAGTGCCTCAGAAAAAGCGTATGCACACGCTGGAGAAATTCCGCTCAGGAACTGTCCGGGTGCTGGTGGCAACGGATGTGGCAGGCCGGGGACTTCATATTGAGGGCGTGAGTCATGTGGTGAACTATTCCCTTCCCCATGAACCGGAAAACTATGTGCACCGCATTGGCAGAACCGGCCGGGCCGGAGCTACGGGCACGTCCATCAGTTTTGCCTGTGAGGATGACTCCTTTTACATTCCGGAAATTGAAAAATTCCTCGGCCATTCCCTTTCCTGCACACAGCCCGAAGAGGACTGGCTTGTTGCGCCGGCACTTGCCTCCCCCCAGAAAAAGACCGGGGAAAAAAGAAAATATCCGCCCCGGCAATCATCATCCCGCAGTCAGAGAAGACCCAGAGATTCCGGAAGGCCGTGATCAGTTTCTGTCCTTCCAGTTCCACCATTTCAGCAATTCCGGATCATGCCTCTTTTGTGAGGCATAATAGACTGCACAGCGGAAAACGTATAGCATACAGGGATCTGTCTGTATGCCCCTGATGCGGTTCAAATGCTGATACATTTCTTCGGGATTCCGGTCCGCAAGTTCCGTGACAGACCGGTATCCCATATCCCAGAAATCCTCTGCCGTCTTTTTTCCCACCCCCGGAATCACCTGAAATTCCCTGCATTTCTGTTTTTTGTCTGTCACATTTTCATTTGACAGAAGATGCACAAGCCGCTGTGTTTCCCTGTGCACGGACAGCCGGACAATGCACGCGTGAAGATTGCCGTATTCATATGCAAAAGTGTGCAGTGCGCTGTGCACCGATTCCTGAATTTCCTGATAGGATGAGCAGGGCAGTCCCAGTTTTTCAAACACACGGAACGTGTAGCGATCCACCACAAAAACCGGTCTGCCAAATGCATAGCACAGAATGGAATCCGCTGTTTCCGGGCCTATGCCTTTCCACGAGAGCAGCATTTCCCGCAGTTTTTCTGTGGAAAGACTGCGAAGTCCCGCTATTCCGCCGCAGTTGATGATATGCCGGGAAATTTCCCGCAGCCGCGCGGCTTTCTGATTGAAATATCCGGCAGGCCGGATGGCTGTTTCCAGATATTCATCACATTGTGCAATTTTTTCCATATCCAGCAGATTCTGTGAACTCAGATTCAGGATGGCTTTTTCCACATTCCGCCATGCCGTGTTCTGGGTCAGGATGGAACCGGCTATGATTTCAAAAGCTTCTGAATCTGTTATCTGCCGATCCTGCATTTCAGGATGATACACGGGGGCCTTCCCTTTTTCCTCTGTCACGGGCCACCATCCCTGATCGCCGTACATCTGAAAAAGCATCTTATTGAGTCTGATGATTTTTTCTTCCGCTTCTTTCGGATCAGGAGAGCAGGATGCCTGATTCATAGTTTATATCCTTATCCCACTGTATAAAGTTCGGCATTCACAGGTTTCCAGATTGCTGATCAGAACAGCCCGGCCGTATGTCAGTGCCAATACGGAGAATATTTTCAATCTCCGGAAACTGTCAGAAACGCTCTGGATCCGGTTCCGGAAGCATTTTCTGCATCTCCCGTTCCCCGGCCTTTCCCACCAGATTTTCCAGTTTTGTGACAAAGCCTTTCATTTCTGTGGCCAGGGCTGCCAGATGCTCGGATGCGGCTGCGGATTCCTCCGCGCCTGCTGCCACCTGCTGGCTGATGATTTCCACATCCCGCACTGTGCGCTGGACCTGTTCAATCCCTTTGCTGACCATTCTGCTGGCCTCTGTGATGGTCTGGGTTTTTTCTCCCATGACAGTGGCAGATTCAATGATCCGCTCAAAATCATTGTTGAGTTCCCGGATGGACTGGGCAGCATGACTGACACGATTGAGTGTATTGTCCAAAAGATGCTGGGTGTCTTTGGCCGCATCAGTGGAGCGGATGGCCAAGGTTCTGACTTCATTCGCCACCACAGCAAAACCGGCACCGGAATTCCCGGCCCGTGCAGCTTCAATTGCAGCGTTCAGGGCCAGCAGCCTGGTCTGGAACGCGATTTCATCAATGGTTTTGATGATCCGGCTCATTTCTCCGCTGTCGGCCTCAATCTGCCCCATCTCAGCCGTCAGATCCACAAGGCGTTTTAAGGACTGTCCGGATTTTTCAATGTTCTCATTCATGAGATCCCCGGCTCCCTGTGTCAGTTTCGAGGCATCCCGGCTCATGATGCCCATTTCCTCCAAAGACGAGGAGGACTGGGAAACCGAAAGAGTCTGATCCGAGGCGCTCTGTGCCTGCAGCTGACTGTTTGCCGAAATTTCATCTGCGGCAAAAGACATCTGCTGTGCGCTCCGGGAAAGACCAATCATGACCCGGCGGAGGGGACGGATGATATAACCTGCCAGCAGCACGGTGAACAGCAGGACAAATGCTGTGGTGACAAGCCCCACAAAACCGGAAATCCATCCCATGCTCCGTACTTCGCGAAAAGCCTCTTTCTCACCCATTTCCGCAATCAAAGCCCAGGAAATCCCTGCAAAATGCAGAGGAGTATAAGCCGACAGCACTCTGCGCCCCGCATGGTTGACAATCCGTTTCCGGCCGGTCTGACCCGACACCGCGGCTCTTACGGCTTCCGTGTCCACACGCCCTCTGCCGGGATTTGCAAAAGAGGCTTTCACAGAATAGCGATCCGGATCCGACAGAGAGTCCGAGCGCATAAGCTGATCGTATCCCACCAGATAGCTTTCCCCGCTTTCTCCCATGCCGGAATGTTCGTGCATCACTTTGTTCATCAGGTCAATGGACAGGCGCAGAGCCACTATCAGTTCGATTTTTTCTCCGCTGAGCACAGGCCGGGCCATGAAGGACACGGGTTTGCCTCCGGCAGGCGCATAGGGCGCAATGTCCGCAGCACCGAACTCACGGGTCTCTTTGATGTTTCTGACCAGTTTTCCCAGCGCGGTGTCTGCAAATTCCCCCTCCAGGATATTGACGCGGTAATCGCCCTGTCTGGCCACAGAATAAAACACATTGCCCTGGGGATGAATCAGCAGCAGATCATCATAGCCCGCAGTCTGCATGTATTTGGCAAAATAATCTGCATCCTGTCCCTTTATTTTCGGGGCAATCACCTCTTCCAGATCCATGACCGTCAGCATGGCCCAGTTCAGACCCGGAATCTGGAGGGGGCTGAAACAGACGATTTCCATTTTTCCGTTTTTTCCCATCCGGACGGAAGTGCCTGTGTGACCGGAAAGAGCTGCCCGGATTTCCTCATCCTCAGCAATTTCCTCTCCTGCCTTTCCGCCCCGAATCACCTGATCATTTCTGCAGGATGTGATCCCATCCCATTTCCCCACTGCAAAGGTTTCCCCGCTTTCCCCCATACCCTCCCGGCGCCGGGCAATGAGATTGACCTCATCCATGCTGATTTTGAAAACCAGCAGGCCTGCTTTTTCATTGTAATGAAAAACCGGGGCTGAGACAAATGCGGCATAACCGCTGTCTGAGGATTCCCATGGAACAAAATCATGCAGAAAGGCAGGCTGGCTCATCCCTTCCTGAAACACCTTTTCCAGAGCTGTGCCTTTGAGTGATCCGTTGTGCACATTCTGCCCAAGTTCCGATTTTTTCTCCAGACTGTATACCACATCCCCTTCTTTGCCAATCAGCAGCACATCCTCATATCCGTAAACCGTTTTGAACTGTTTCATGGAACGCCCGTATTTTTCCTGTTCCAGAAAATCATACATCGAGACATCCCTTTCCCCAGCCTCCGTCAGTGTCGCGGCAAAACTTTCCAAAGCTTCGGCAATCATGGCATTGCCGGAAATTACGGAAATATCATTCAGACATTTATAAAAGTGCTCCTCCAACTGGGCTTTTTTGATTTCCTGAACGCTTTTGAGTTTTTCAAAAGCCTCCTGCCGAAGCGTTGCCACGGTTTCCATGAGAATATCCATATTGGCTCTGCGTTCCAAAAGGAAATTGCTGATCTGGGCCTTTTTCAGTTCCCGTATGCCTTCCAGTTTTTCAAATGCCTGTTCGGATATGGCTTTGCTGAAACTGATCCAGGAAACAGCACTGATGACCGCCAAAGGGATCAGTCCCAGTGACAGCAGTGCGGCAAAAATTCTTGTCCTCAGCCTGAACTTTCTGAAAAAAATTTTTTTCATCTCTCCGACACCGTTATGGGTAAACAAAAATGGGGCTGTCAGCAAAACAGCTCCGGCAGGTTTTAATTAATCGCTTTTCCTGGGTTCTGGTTCCTCATTTCCGTTTTTTCCGTACCAGGGAGGCAGAATCATGTCGCAGTTTTTCATTTCCTCCGGCCAGATGACACAGAGTTTTCCGGGCGGATGCCACTGCACCATCATGAACTGGCGGTATCCGGGGCCGAATCTGGAATGATGGGAGTTTTTGTCAAAAACCCATCTGCCCATGATTCCCTGATAATCTGTCTCTTCCAAAGTTTTCACCAAAATATCCGGTTCCGCATTTCCCGCCTTTTCCACAGCAACTTTCAGAAGTTGTATGGCATCATAAGTGTAAGGAGATGTGTATTCCGGTGCAGCCTGAAATCCGGCCTGGTATCTGTGGCAAAACAGTCTGTCTCTGTCCGTCAGTCCGATAATTCCGGGATAAGCCATTGAGATAATGCCAAATGATTTCTGTCCTGCATCCTTTCCCAATGCCATGAAACGGGACAGAACCCCTGCCTGCATGGGCCCTTTGTTATCAGCCCACAATTTGACAAAATCCGCCGGATCCGTTTGGGCAAAACCCGTTATGACCGCTTCGGCTCCGCTTTCTTTGACTTTCCGGATAATGGGCAGAAAATCTTTGGTGTGTGTGTCAAAATATTCAAACACCGGGATTTCTGTTCCCGCATTTTCCATCTGCGTTTTCCATTCCTGGGCCAGGGGAAGTGTCCATGCCGCTCTTTCAATGACCAGCGCAGCTTTTCTGATCTGACGGGGGCTGATCAGTTCATGGATCAGCCAGTCCGTTGTAAAATTTCGGATTTCATAAGAATTGATATATACATTAAAAACATATTTGTATTTCTCATAGTTCAGTTTCACTTCCTCTGTGACTTTTGGCGTTGACGCGCCAACAGCCAGAAGCGGCACTTTGTACTGAGGCACCTGCTTCATGATTTCCAGTACAATTTCACTTGAGGCAGTGCCAATCACAGCTATGACCTTTTCCTTGTCTGCCAGCCGGGTGTATTCATAGGAACCGATGATGGGTTTGTCCTTGGCATCCCCGTAAACCAGTTCAATCTGCTTTCCCAGAATGCCGCCCTGCGCGTTGATATCCTCCGCAGCCAGTTGCGCGGCCATGCGGATGCCGGGGCCGCCCGGAAGGGTGCAGGTCAGTATCCCGATTTTCCATGTGTCCGCCGCGAATGCGCTGGGGGAGAACACCGCGGCAGAAACAAAAAGAACCCACAGGACAGTCACAGTTGAAAAAAAACGCTGCTGCACTGCGTTTCTCATGCTCCCTCCTTGTTTAATGCTGAATATTTAATGTTTAATGGTGAATGCTTCATGTTAAATGTTAACTTGTGAATTAAATATTATTACTTAAAACATTTCTGTTATCCTGTTTTCGGAACTTCCGGACTCCGAAATCAGCCTGATATAATTTAAATCAGCCACGAATGACACAAATTTGCACGAATTTCACAAACCATAATTCGTGTCATTCGTGCAATTCGTGGCTGTACCATTAAATCTTCTTAGTAATGGTATAAATGGTGAATGCTTAATGTTAAATTCATTCACAATTCACAATTAAAACAGTTCCACATTTTCATCGTCTGTCTCAGATATTTTCATCTGACGGTTTTTTAACGAAATCTCAAGCGCCTCTTCCACACTCGCACCTTCCAGAATCGCGTCAAACATGGCTCTGTCTTCATCAAGAATGTATTTGGAACGGATCATCTGCTGCAGTCCGTACCATTCATAGGGATTGTACAGACGCCGGGCATCCCCTATCAGTTCCGCCAGCGAGGCCAGACTGTGGGAAATGTGGGAAAGCCGCTGAGCCATGAGATCATAAAACTGAAAGGACACAATGGCTTCATTCATTTTTCCGGATACAGCCCTGAAATTTTCCTCTATGGCCTCTTTGTCTTCGCTTTCCGGGATTTTTTCCGCTGCTTTTCCGATAATCTGCACATTCCCCATCATGGAAGTGAAGAGTTCCGCCAGTGCGGTGATGGATTCATCCCCGTCTTTCATGGTTCTTTCAATGCGGGAAACAGCCAAATCCAGCATGAGAACAGTTTCCCGTATCTGACTCCAGTCCAAATCCGGTTTATCAGGTTTTGATGGCATAATTTTCTCCTTATCTCCTCATTGCAGTAAATCAGGAAGTTGCTCTCCGCCAATACCGGGGCGGGTGAGGGCAAAGTCATAGCGCACCGGATCGTCGGGAACCAGTTTTGCAAATTCGGCAGTAATTGACTGTGCTGTCCGCATGTCAGCCTGTTTCCGATCGGTAAATCCCATTTTCCGGCTTATCCTGTGCATATGAACATCCAGCGGAACAATAAGTTTCGCTTTGGAAACCTCATCCCATCCGCCCGGATCCACCCTGTCTCTGCGCACCATCCAGCGCAGGAAAAGATTCATGCGTTTGCACGCGCTGCCGCGTTCAGGAAGCGGAACCAGATGACCGGGATCACCTGCATTTCTGAGATTTTTGCAGAAAATATTCAGGGCCGGAACAATATTTTCATCTCTGCTGCTCATCCCTGCAAGAAAACATTCATGCAGCGAACCGTATTCCCTGAGTATATTTTCTGCTCCGATCAGCAAGTCAGCAAGATGATCTTCTGTGGCAAAACGATGCCTGAATCCTGTGAAGGATTTCCGGAGCAGATCAGGGGAATTTTCCTTCAGAAACAGAAATGGGGAAGACCCCATGATTTCCAGCACGGATGCGACACTTTTCAGTATCTGAGCGACTCTTCCGTAAGCAAGCGCAGAGGCAATCAGCGCAGCGATTTCCCGATCCTGCAGATTTTCATAATCATAAAGAAAGCGCAGAGGATCATAATCCGCATATTCCCGGCGGTTGTATTTCCGGTACAATTTTTCCAGTATGTCTTTCATTTATCCCTGAAGGAAGCAGGGCACAGATTTTTTGCACTCTGCGGAAAAACCGGATTTTTCGGAAAAATCCGGTTTTTTTTGAATCCCCGAAAACTTTCGGTTGCCCATGTATCTATGCTGCTGATTCCTCCAGGTTTCCCACATCTGACCGATCTGACGGAAGACTGCTCAGAAACACGGCCAGAAGAACGGTTGATCCTCCGCAGATTTGAAACATTGTCAGTCTTTCCCCCAGCAGAAACCAGGCTCCGCAGGTGGTAATGACCGGAATGCAGTTTATGAACATGGAAGCCCGTGCAGCCGGTACTTTGCTCAGTCCGTAATTGTAACACACAAAAGCCGCAACCGTGGCAAAAACGGTCAGATAGGCCAGCGCGGCCAGAGATCGGGAACTGATGGCATTCCACTGGATTTCCGGCAGTTCCCACAGAAAACCCGGTGCAAAAAACAGCGCGCCGTAAAAAATCTGCAGGGAAGTGATGTCAAGGGCAGAATGCTTCCTGCCCAAATCCCTTGCCCCGATAATGTAAAAAGTGGCGGAAAGCACAGCGCAGAAGATCAGAACATCTCCCAGCAGTCTGCCGCCCAGTTCCCATTGGAATTCCGGATCACCCGCCACCAGAATTCCAATTCCGGCAAAGGAAAGCACAATTCCCGTCAACGTCAGAGTTCGGGGCTTCTCGCCCAGCAGGGGAATGCCGAAAAGGGTTACAGCCAGCGGAATTGTCGCAATGATCAGCGAGGCTTTGGCCGCTGTGGTGTGCTGCAGTCCCAGAGTCTCAAACACAAAATACAGTCCCGGTTCAAACAGGGACATGAGAAAAAGTTTCCTGTGCTCTTTCCATGTGAATCTGGGAAATCCGAAGCGGATCATCAGAATCAGAAAAAAGCAGGAAGCCAGAGAAAACCGGGCAAATACAAGGGTGAATGCTGGGATGCTTTCCAGGGCCATTTTTGTGGCCACAAAGGAAAGTCCCCAGAAAAGCACGGCTGCTGCAAGTGCAGCATATGTGCGTGCGCTGCTGTGTTCCAAAATCTTACTTCCTTTCCATATATTTCATTTTGAATTTTGATTTTTTGCCTTCAGCATATCTGCAAGACCGGCAAAGGGATTGTGTTTATCCGCAGGCAGATACCGATCCCTGTCCGGCCCCGCATCATCATACCATTCCGCAACCGAATCACGGGAATGCTCATTGTCATGACAGTAAATGCAGAGCAGTTCCCAGTTGCTGCCGTCAGGAGGATTGTTGTCATGGTTGTGATCCCTGTGGTGAACCGTGAGTTCTTTCAGCCTTTTGCCTGAAAACTCCCTGCCGCATCGTCCGCATATATGGGGATACATTTTCAATGCCCGATCCCGGTAGGCATTTTCCTGCTGTTTCTGTTTCCGCCGGTTCTCGGCAATCAACTGATCCACTTTGCTGCTGTCGGTTTTCTTCTGTGCCATGTGTTTACTCCGTATTCAATATCAGTGGGCTGTCAAATAAATTTTTTCACATTTTCAGGCGTCCAGACTTTCAGTTTGGCACTCCGCCGTCAGTTTTTTTTGAATGTGAAAGAATTTTTTTCACAATCCAGTCAGTGTGATCAGCATCCTGCAACATTGCAGAATATTATTGCTGACAGATGCAAAAATCCGGATGTTTTTCCAGTTCATTAAGAATCCGGGACAATATCTGATAGGTGCTCTGCGGTGAAATATTCGGCGGAGCCGGTTTTTCAGGGTTGCGGTGAGCGACCCAGTCCCTGTATTTCTTTATCTGCTTTGCATTTCCGATTAAATTTGAATCAACAGTCTCTTTGAACATATCAAGAATGTCATCCGATTTCCAAAATTCCATTTCTCTTTGGATTTTCGCATAAGTTTTTCTGTTAAAATCACCTGGATCGTCATCCAGAATTTTGCCTCCCTCCTTTTTCATGTATTCCATCAATGTTCTTTCAAAAGCTGCCCATAAATACAGAATAAGATAATCATCAGAATCTTCGCGGCTTTTCATAATCAGATTTTCCGATTCTTTTGATGAAAGCATCAGAAAACCGGTTCTGCCAAGTATTTCTTTATAACCTCTGTCAATACTGCGCTGGGCAATCTTCATACAGTCACGGGTTATCTGCCATGATTCCCAAATCCTGTCAAGCCGCGCACTTGCTTTCATAATCAGAAACCTCCGCGAGCAAATCAAAAAACAGTTCTCTGCTGATGATATATGCTCTGCCAATGCGTGCATCTTTAATCCAATACCATCCGTCTTTTTCAATACCTTTGTAAAAAGGATAAACATTGCTGCAAATGGCGGCAGATTTTTCATCTGTGGGCGCTGTTTCTCCTGATGAGCGGGATTCAGATTTGTTTTTGTACAGATATACAAGAATCTGTTTGTCAAATTTTCCAATTACATCCAATCGTCCGTCTCCGCCTATAATCCATGCACCAACAGGGCGAATTTCAGCAATCTGAACATTTTTGCTGTCACGTATCATCAGACTGCTGGCTGTATATTTGCCGGAAGCCTCTTCATATATCTGAATTTTCTCTTCCGCAGCATAAAAAGATTTTTCTTTCAGCCACCGGACAATCTGCCTGTAAAATTCTGATATGTTATTCAGATAGCTCCTTACAACTGCATTCTGTTTCTGGTTCATAGGAAATCTCCCTGTCTCAATTTGATATTTTTTGGTTCTTCAGGGATTTTTGTGGAAATGCACTTTTCAGACATGAATCTGCACGAATAAACACGAATCATGAAAATTCGTGAAAATTCATGTTTATTCGTGGCTGAAAGAACATCTGCTCCATCTGCTGCACAAAAAAAATGTGAAGAACCTGTTTTTTATATTTCCAAAAAGCGTTTTCAGAGAATTGTGAAAAACATCTTTGACAGCAATATCATCCCCACCCTGACCAGACTTCATCAAAGATGAATTTTTCCCCATCCGTCCCTTTTTCCTGCGGATCGAAATACCGGCGCACGGCTTCTCTGTGCCGGGGAAGGGTTTTTCTGATGACCGGAGAACCGAAGCCTGCCGGCGTTTCGGAAAGTGCACCGGGCAAAACCGGCACGGCATCTGCATTGGTTTCCGGTTTTCCCTTACTGATGCCCATAAGCAGATTTTCCCGCGCGGTTCGGACTTCAGAAAGCGGGATGGTTTCCTCCTTGAATCCTGCTGTGGCTTCGGGACTCATTTCCTTCCACGTCATCACGGCATCGCCCCGGCCCCGGTCTGTGCCGCCTTTGCCGGGCATAAATCCGAGAATATCTTCCGAAGACAGGTTTTGTGCATTCTCTTTCAGAAAAGCAGCCAGTTCCGAAGTTTCTGACTGGCCTTGTGCCGGAGATTCACCGGGTTTGAACTGCGCGAGCCCGGCTTTTTCCAGAGATTCAAGTTTCCCCCGCATTTTTTCTTTCATCGCGGCCATATTTTCCGCCAGTTTTTTCAATTCAGCGTCAGACAGCGCACCGCTTCCCAGAGCTTCCCTCATGTCCGGGCTGAGAATCTGTTCAGCGGAATCTTCAGCCGCGTTTCCTCCGGAAGAAAGCATTTGAGACACTTCTCTGCCCATTTCTTTCAGAATTTCCGCACGCACATCAGGTTTCAGTCCGCTTTCTTCTGCCAGTGCCTCTGCCAGCGATTCCATACGTTCAAAAGAACGGAGATTGTCAAGCATATCCTGCGCGGCCTTTTGGGCTTCCATGCTGATTTTTTCCTCCAGATGATCCAAAGATTCCCAAGTCCTGGCCGGATCATCTCCCTGTGCTGATCTGCTGAGTTTTTCCAGTTCCTCTTTTATCTTTTCCGCTTCCGACTTTTCCAGAATGTTTTCTTCTTCCAGCAGATCAATTTCAGCACGGAGTTTCTCAGCCGTTTGACCAATATCCAGCAGGCTGCCGGATGACAGGGGTTTGATATACCGGGGAGTCAAGGCCGCTGCAGACAGAAAAACCGCTGCCATTGCCAGCAGACTCCATTCCCGCTTGCCATGCCAGATCAATGACGGGGATCGGATTTCTTTTTCAGAAGTTATCCATTGGGAGACATCCGCCTCATCTGCGGCCATGAGCAGACCGTTCATCTGATTGTATTGATCCAGCAAAGCGGAGACTGCCGGGCGGTCAGGCAGTTTCCGCTTTTCCATGAAAAATGCAGTCATAAACAGGGGAATCAGACCAAATCCGCCCCAGAGAATCTGATGCGCAGGAATGCCCAGAGCAGCCCGGAGAATCAGCGTGACGGTTCCCCAGAGAAAGAGATACACGGTCGCAAAAAACACAAAACGCCGCAGAGCAAGACACAGCAGCAGTTTTTGCTGAAACACGCGGATATGTCTGTCATTGTGCAGCATAATGCACTCTTTCCCGTTTCCGATCCGAAGTTCAAAGGAAAAATTGGGGACATTGCTGACACTGCCAGTCTTTCCGATTGACACTCCGGGAATTTATCTCACCATCTTACGCACTGCTGTCATACCGACAAAAGTCGGTATCCAGAACTGGTTGAAAACACTGGATTCCGGCTTTTGCCGGAATGACGGTGAAAGCAGATAGCTCCCTGTTTTTTGGAAGGGCAGCGTAAGATGAGTTATCTCATTTTCTGTTTATCTCTTCCAATGCCCTGACAATCATGCCCAGTTCCGGCCTTTTGTTGATGTCATCCACATGGGCAAGGCGTATGATTCCCTGTTTGTCAATGACAAAAATGGCACGTTCCGCGACTCCGTCCGAGCGCAGGATGCCGAAACTGTCCGCAACCGCGCCATGAGGCCAGAAATCCGAAAGAACCTCAAACCAGATATCCCCCATCTGCCGTGTCCAGGAGTAAAGCGTGGGAATATTGTCCACACTGATGCCCAGAAGGACAGCATCATGGCTTTCAAACAGTTCCCGTGCAATGCTGTAACCGGGCCACTGGTCAGAGCATACCGGTGTCCAGGCCGCAGGCACAAAGGAAATCACCACATTCTTTTTTTCCCGGAACTGGTGCAGGGAAATTTTCTGTCCGGAAATTGCGGGAAGAGAAAAATCCGGGGATTTATCCCCGACTTTCACTTTGAGAACACTGTCCACCGGTTTGAGTTCACCGGGGTTGTAAACATTTTCTTTGAACACATCAGACAGAGCAATAGTCTGGGTGGCCCATGCAAGCAATGCAAAAATCGCTGTGACTGCCCATAATCCGTATATTTTTCTCATTTTTACCTCTCCCTGAGTTTTTGCTGGAAACCCTGAGGTTTTCAAAACCCTCAGGGTTTGCTTCAAATTATTTTACCGCAGCTTCCTGTTTCATGCCGGATTCTTTGACGATGCTTTCCAGAAATTCCTCCGGAGTCCCAATCCCGCCCAGATGGGAATGAAATATCAATGGCTTGCCGTTTTCCGCAAATGTCACCCCCACAAAATACGGGGTTCTCACCTCACCGATTTTTTTGTGAATGGCAAAATCCGCATCCGGAAACAGCGGAAAGCGCACATCATATTTTTTCCGGAAGAAATCCACCTCATATTCCGAGTTTCCCGCGCCAATGCCAACAAGTTTCATCCGATCCCGCAGAAGCGGATCATCCTGTATTTTTTCATAAAAAGCATTGACTGCCGGAGCTTCCTTTTGGCAGTGGGGGCAGTACATGCTGAAAATCTGGATAATCAGCACATCGGCTTTGGGCAGGGTTATACCGGTTTCCGGAAAAATACTCCCTTTTTTCAGGGGGCTGTCTTCCTTATCCGCGTCTCCGGCCATTGCTGTTGCTGGCAGGATCAGCAGACACGCGATAAACAGAAAAAGGCTTTTTCCAATTTTCATACCATCTCCTTTCTTTCATAAAAACAGATTTGTCAGATTCTGAAAAACTGACAGGCATTAATCTCTTGATCTTTTTCTTTCTTAGAGATAGTTACTATAATATAGGTTCGCGGCATTGAAAACAGAAATTTTTTGCACAGGAACATTTTTTCTGCAATATGATCCGGAACATAAAGAATTGAAAAAGGTGCAACAGATGGAAAACATGCAGGATTCTCAGATTGAAAAACTGCTGGCAAAAGGTGTGGACATTCCCTGTCCCGAAACAGTGCTTATTGATGCGGATGTGGATACAGAAAGAATTTCCGGACAGGGCATAAAGATTTATCCGGGCTGCAGAATATCCGGTTCTTCCACCCTGATTCTTGGTGGTGCGCAGCTTGGTTCTGAAGCCCCGGTCACAGTGGAAAACTGTCAGATCGGCCCGGATGTCAGTCTCAAAGGCGGATTTTTCCGCCAGTCTGTTTTTCTGGCAAAAGCATCCGCAGGTTCGGGCGCGCATGTCCGTGAAGGGTGCATTTTTGAGGAAGAGGCAAACATCGCTCATACGGTGGGACTCAAGCAGACCATTCTCTTTCCCTTTGTCACTTTGGGCAGCCTGATCAATTTCTGTGACTGTCTCATGTCCGGCGGAACAGGCAGAAAAGATCACAGTGAAGTGGGAAGTTCCTATATTCATTTCAATTATACCCCGAATCAGGACAAGGCAACACCTTCTCTGATGGGCGATGTGCCGCGCGGGGTCATGCTGAAACACAAACCTGTGTTTCTGGGCGGCCAGGGCGGACTGGTCGGTCCGTGCAGACTGGAATTCGGCACAGTGATTGCGGCAGGCTGTGTCTGGCGCAAAGATGAACTCCGTCCCAACCGGCTCCTGATTGGCGGCGCAGGACGCGGAGGCAGTATGCCTTTCACTTCAGGCGCTTATCAGAATGTGAAACGGATTCTTGTAAACAATTTCATTTATATTGCCAATCTTGCGGCTTTGGGGCAGTGGTATCAGCAGGTAAGATCCCTGTTTATTTCAGAAGCATTTCCGCAGGTTCTGCTGGATGGACTAGAGGAAAAAATCCGTATGGGCATTGCAGAGCGGATCAAACGGCTCAAGGAACTGGCTGACAAAATGCCGGATTCTGCTGCGGCATATCTGGCTGCATCCGGAGAAAGTGCGTCTGCGTCCCTGCTTGCGCAGAAAAAGGAATTCCATGAAAACTGGCCTCAAATCGCAGAAATTCTCAGAAATGCGCAAATGACAGAGGGAAATACACAGATGCGGGATGATTTTCTGAAAACGGTGGAAAAAGAGATTGGGGAAAAGGGAAAAGATTATATCCCGGTCATTCAGTCCTTTGCACCGGAAGACGCGGAAACCGGAACCCGCTGGCTGCAGGGGCTTGCGGATGAAACCGTGAATGCGGCATTGGGACTGATTCCCTCTTTGCATACAGCCAGATAATGGCAGCGACTGCTCCCCGATGGATGAGGGCGCAGGTTGCGATTGCAAACATGAAACAGAAAAAAATTCAATTCAGCCCCTGCTCCGTGTCCGGAAGGAATATGGCCGGGCGGAAACGGGAATATGCCGAATTTTACATGACCATTTGGAGATCAGAGCAGAAAAATGTCCATCCGTGAAGATTTTGAGGAACGGGAAAGACGTTTCATGTCTCCCCACGGCTGTCTGAGTTCCATGTCCAGAGGGCGGAAACATCCGGAACCTCTGCGGGATGTCCGTACCGCATTCCAGTTGGACAAGGATCGCATTGTTTTCTGCAACGCATTCCGCAGACTGAAATACAAAACCCAGGTCTTTCTTTCCCCGCTCGGAGATCAGTACCGCACACGACTGACCCACACACTGGAAGTGGCGCAGATTGCCAGAACCATTGCGCGGGCCATGTATCTGAACGAAGATCTGGCTGAGGCCATTTCCCTGGGCCATGATTTGGGGCATACGCCCTTTGGTCACAGCGGGGAAACCGCTCTGAAGGAAATTTTTTCAAACAGCTTTGCCCATAATGAGCAAAGCCTCCGGGTGGTGGATATCCTGGAAAACAAAGGAAGGGGGTTGAATCTCACCCATGAGGTGCGGGACGGAATTTTAAAGCATTCCAAAGGATATGGGAAAATCGTTCCGGAAAACATCAATGAAATGCCCTGCACCATTGAAGGCCAGATCGTCCGTTTTGCGGATATTATGGCCTATCTGAACCATGATCTGGAGGACGCGATTCGCAGCCGGGTAATTCATGAAGATCAGGTTCCAAAAGAATGTATCGAAATTATAGGAAAAAACCATCCGGACAGAGCCACCAGCATGATGCGCGACATTATCTATTCCAGCAAAGTGACAGACGGGGCACTGGTGCTGAACATGAGTGATTACATGTATTCTGCCATGAGCCTGCTGCGGCAGTTTCTCTATGACAATGTGTACCGTTCTGACAAGGTTCACAAGGAATTCATCAAGGCCAAAAAGATACTGTCGGAACTGTATCATTTTTTTCTGGAAAATTCCTCCAAACTGGAACAGGAACTGATCAATCTGGAAATGGAGCATCTGATACACAACGGCCAGCCCTATCAGCAGGTGGTCTGCGATTTCATTGCCAGCATGACAGATCGCTATGCCATGAATCTGTATGCCAAACTGTTTTTCCCAATTCCGGTGGTGTGATGACAATTCATAATTTATCATTCATAATTCATAATTGAAATAACGGATTTCTGACATGACCTGGCCTTTTGAAAAATATGCTCCGTTTCTTTCGGACTTGGAAAGAATTTTTGCGGATATGGATGCTGCTTATGAAAAGACTGCTGCACAGTACGGTTTTCATTGCCGGGGATGTGAGGACAACTGCTGTCTGACCCGGTTTTATCATCATACATGGGCAGAATATCTGTATCTGCGGCAGGGATTTTCAGCACTTGATCTGCAAAAACAGGAGGCACTGAAGAAACAGTCTGAAGCTGTCATCCGGGAGGTGTCTGATGCGGAAAGGCAAAATCAGACAATACGCGTGATGTGTCCGCTCAATGAAAACGGTCTGTGCATTCTGTACAGATACCGGCCCATGATCTGCCGTCTTCACGGCATTGCCCACGAACTTCACCCGCCCGGACGCAATACAGTCTGTGGCCCGGGCTGTGATGCGTTCACAAAGCAGACAGCAGGCAAAGACTGTATCTGTTTTGATCGGACACCGTTTTATTCGGAAATGGCCCGGCTGGAATCCGGACTGAAACAGCACCTCGGCATCAGAGACAAAATCAGAATGACGGTTGCGGAAATGATAAAGGATTTTTCATGAAAGAAATTGATGCAGACAAGATAGGCCAACTGCCCGGCAGAAGACTGAAAGCAGGAGAGACCTTCTGTTTCCGGTGTTATCCGGATATTGGATGCTTTAACCTCTGCTGCCGGAATCTCAATCTTTTTCTCTATCCCTATGATGTCGTGCGCCTGAAAACGCGGCTGGGGATTTCCTCGGATCAGTTTCTGGAGAAATATACGGATGCGGTACTGCGGGAAGGCGCATATTTTCCGGAAGTGCTGCTGCGCATGGCAGACAATGCAGAGAAAACCTGCCCTTTTCTCACAGATGCCGGATGTTCCGTCTATCCGGATCGGCCTGACGCGTGCCGATCCTTTCCTGTGGAATACGGCCTCCTCTTTGATGACAAAGGGAAATCTCAAACCCTGTCTTTCTTCAGACCGCCGGATTTCTGTCTGGGACAGAATGAAAAACAGGAATGGACAGCAGAAACCTGGGCTGATGATCAGGAGGCAAAAACCTATCACCGCATGACAGTTCTCTGGGCAGAAATCCGCAGCCTGTTTGGAAACAATCCCTGGGGAAACGAAGGAGCGCATGGGCCAAAGGCAAAAATGACTTTTATGAGTGCTTACAATATTGACCGTTTCCGGGATTTTGTATTCAACAGTTCTTTTCTGAAGCGTTACAAAATCAAAAATGATCATCTGATGAAATTCCGGCGGAGCGATGCGGAACTGCTGAAACTGGGCTTTGACTGGATCAAATTCTGTCTGTGGGGCATCAGGCCGGAATATTTCAAAGTGAAGTAATCAGCAGTTTCGGTTTCTGCCATTTCCCTGTAAACCGGAATCTGTCTGTTCCGAATTCCGGCCTGCGCACATATGATGCTGTTGCATCTTAATTTCAGATGAAGGGGAGTCTGAGGAAAAAAGAATTTTATGTTTATGCTGAACAGGATGAGGACGTTTTTTTGTCGGTGAAGTGCCGCGTCTTCGGACCTGTTATGCACAGGGCAGCACAATGGATGAACTGATGAAGAACATAACAGAAATCATTGAAATGTATATTGAAGAGAAAGATGCACTCGTTCCTGCGCTCCGCTCATTGAGCTTGCCGAAATGTGCGTCAATGGCATTAAGTTAAGGGTCAGGGAGTCCCGAACTGAAAGTTTGGGGCACTGAAATGATTCATAAAATCCGGCCAAAATTCCGTTTCACTTCATTTCGGCACTCCGGAAATTCCTTAACTTAATGGCATTGACGCGAAGCGCGGGAACGGGAAAACGAGAGAAAACATAAACCATCTGAGGACTTATCCACAGGTTAAAAGGATATATAAAGCAGTATGAGACTGAAAAAAATGGAAATCACCGGGTTCAAATCCTTCAGTGACAAGGCTGTGATCCAGTTTCCGCCCGGTATTTCCGCAATTGTGGGACCCAACGGATGCGGGAAAAGCAATATTGTGGACGCGCTGCGCTGGGCTATGGGCGAGCAGAGCGTGAAACAGCTTCGGGGCAAGAACCGGGAGGATATTATCTTTGCAGGCACAGAGGGAAGACCGCCCCTGAATCTGGCCGAAGTTTCCCTTACCCTTGCCAATGACAACGGAGATGCGCCCGAAGAACTGAAAGATTTCACAGAGATCATGCTGACCCGGCGTTTATACCGCTCCGGAGAAACCTCGTATCTGATCAACAAGCAGCCCTGCCGCCTGAAAGACATTCACAATATTTTCATGGGCAGCGGCATGGGAGCCAAATCCTATGCCGTGATTCAGCAGGGAAACATCGGCGCGATTACCGAAGCCGGTCCCGAAGAGCGGCGTCTGTATATCGAAGAAGCTGCGGGAATCACGCGTTACAAAAGCCGCAAGACAGAAACATTGCAGAAACTCGATGCCACCAATCAGAATCTGGTCAGAGTGCAGGATATTATCACCGAAGTCGAGCGCCAGATGAACAGCCTGAAACGGCAGGCATCCAAAGCGGAACGCTACAAAAATCTCAAGGAACACATACGGGATTTGGATGTGCGTCTGGCTCTGCACCAGTCTGATCAGATTTCTCAGGAAATCGCGCAGACCCTTTTGCTGCTCAAGGAACTCAAAGATCAGGAGATGTCCCATGAGAGCAGCCTGAAAAAACTGGATGCGGCCATTGAGGAAATCGGACTGCGCCGGGCAGAGAAAAACCGGGAAATATCGGAACAGAAAAGCGGAAAATTTGACATCCAGCGCAGGATAGACAAAAGTGAAAATGATCTGGAGCATCTGCGCAAAGAAGTCCAAAGACTGACAAAGGAATACACTGATCTGCATGATGCCGGAACCCGTCTGGAAGAGAAAAACCGGGAAATGCTTTTTGAAATGGAGCAGGGAAAGGTTCAGTCTGAAACGCTGGATGCGGAAATCCGCACAGTGCGGGCAGATTTGGACAGAGAACAGCAGTCTTCCCAGAATATACGGGATCATCTGCTGGCTTTGAACCGGGATTTGGATGAATCCAAAAACAGCCTTATGGATCTGGTCGCGCAGGAAGCCAAATACAAAAACATTTCCCAGAATGTTGCCAATAACCGGGACAATCTCAAACGCCGTCTCAAACGTCTGGATGAGGACACCGCACTGGCCGGAAAGAAAGTTACGGATATTGCCAAAAAAGAGACTGAGGCCGGAGAGGAACTGCATCTGTGCAAACGGGAAATCCGGGAGACAGAGGAGCAGATCTCGGAAATCCGGAAACTGCTCACGGAAAAAAGTCAGGCTTTGGGAAAACAGGTGAAACTGGTTCAAACGCTGGAATATGAGCGCAACAAGGTTCGTTCCCGTTACAGTGCGCTGAAAAAAATGGCAGACAGTTTTGAATGGTACCGGGACGGTGTAAAAGCCGTGATGAAACGGGAAAATCCCGAAGGTCATGTGCTGGGACTGGTGGCAGATATTCTGGAGCCGGAGACCGGTTATGATGCTGCGGTCGAGGCTGTTCTGGGCGAGGGGCTGCAGTATGTGATTGTCAAAGACCCGGAAACCGGTCAGGAGGCCATTGAATTTCTGCAAAGCCAGAACGCGGGACGCAGCGGTTTTGTTCCCATTTCTGTGCTTGCAGACGGAGAGAATCATCAGCCGGATTTGCCGGAAAAACTCATTGACCATGTGCATGCAAAACCCGGATTTGAAAAGATTGCGCAGATTCTTCTGGGGAATGTGGGAGTTGCTGAGAATCTCTCCCATGGCATAAGCCTTTTCCGTGAAAACGGCAAAGGAGCGGCTTATGTCACCCGCGCGGGCGATCTGATTTCTTCTCAGGGCATCATGAGCGGCGGAAGTGCGGACAAATTGTCAGGCATTCTGGGGAAAAAGCAGGAACTCCGGGATTTGGAAAAGCGTCTGACAGAAATGGATGTGCAACTGGAAACCGGGCGTGAGGTGCAGAAAGAGATAGAAACAGAAGTCACCGGAATGGAATCTGATCTGCAGCATCTCACGGAAAAGAAAAATCAGGCGGCTTATGAGGAAATGGAGGCGCAGAAAAATCTGTACCGGATTTCCGAGGAACTCAAGCACGCACGCCGGGATTTGGAAGTGCTGCGTCTGGAGCAGGATCAGTTGCTGTCCGAGGCTGATGACATGGAAGCGGAAATGGAGAAATACAATGCGGCTCTGTCCAAAATCACGGATGAGGTAAAGGCATCTCAGACCCGTGTGGCTGAGATTTCCGAGCAGATCAGCACAGTTTCCGCACAAATGGGAGATTTTGACCGGAGAGTTACGGATCTGCGCTTAAAAGAAACTTCGCTGAAAGCAGAACTGGAAAACAGTCTCAATTCCCTGCGCAGACTGCGGCAGTTTCAGGAAGACGGCGCACGGCGCATGGAACAGCTTGCAAAAGACACCGCTGAAAAGGAAAAGAAAAAATCCGAGGCAGAGAAAAAGATTCGGGAATACGAAGATGCTCTGGCAATTCTGTACGCTGAAATGCAGCGGATTCAGGGACTTTTGCAAAGCACCGAGGCGGATTATGATCAGATTGATGCGCAACTGCGGGAAAAAGGCAAAAACATTTCGGATTTGCAGGGACAGCGTGAGGAAATCCTGAAAAAAATCCGTATGCTGGAAGTGGACCAGACCCAGCGGGAAATGAGGCGGGAGAATATCGGAACCCGCATATCGGAACGCTGGCATCGGCCTTTGGACGCATTCCGTGAGGAAATGCCGCCAATGGCAGGTGCGGAAATGAATTCTGCGGATATGGAGACCGAACTGGAAAGTCTGCGCAAAAAACTCGATGACATGGGCAGTGTCAACATGGGAGCCATTGCCGAATTTCAGCAGATGAAAGAGCGGTTTGATTTTCTGGATGCCCAGCGTTCTGATCTGCTCAAGGCTGTGGATGATCTGCACAAAGTGATTCAGAAAATCAATCAGGTCAGTCAGGAACGGTTTATGGAAACCTTTCACCAGATCAATGAAAAAATGAATGAGGTTTTTCCCCGTCTGTTCAATGGCGGAAGTGCCAAACTGGTGCTTACGGAACCGGGCAATGCGCTGGAAACCGGAGTGGAATTCATGGTGCATCCGCCGGGAAAGAAACTCACCCGGCTCAGCCTGCTTTCCGGCGGGGAAAAAGCCCTGTCCGCGATTGCGTTTGTGTTTTCCATTTTCCTCATCAAACCCGCATCGTTTTGCATCATGGATGAGATTGATGCGCCTTTGGATGAGGCAAATGTCTACCGTTTCAATGAACTGCTGCGGATTATCGGGGAAAAATCTCAGATTATCATGATCACCCATAAGAAAAAAAGCATGGAATTCGCAGACACCCTGTTTGGCATAACAATGGAGCAGAAAGGCGTTTCCAAAGTGGTTTCCGTGAGTTTTGAGGGTGCGGCAAAGGCAGCGGAAAGTGAGTGATGCATAACAACATGACAAAAGAAAAGCAGGTTTCCCATGACCAGAATTTCAAGAATCTGATTCTGGATTATCCCCGCGCAGCCCTTGAATTTTTTGCCGGAGCGGAAGCCGAGGGGATTGATGAAAACACGAAAATTGTTCCTATCAGACAGGAGCAGTTGAAGGAGCGTCTCGGTGACAGATTTCACGAACTGGACACGCCCCTGCTGGCCGAATGGCCGAACGGCAGACGCAAGGCGGTTGTGTTCAATTTTGAGGAGGAGAGCAGCGTCGCCCGGTTTTCCATTCACCGGCTGGGGCATTACTGCCTGAGTCTGGCTGAATTTTTCAAAACAGATCGGATTGTGCCGGTGGTCATTTTTCTGCATTCCGGCAACTATCCGAAGGAACTGAAAATCGGCGGGGATCATGGGACTTATCTGAGTTTCCGCTTCCTCGCGTGCGATCTGCGGAAAATTCCTGCTGAAAAGCACATGGAAAGCCGCAATATTGTGGCGCGTCTGAACCTGCCGAACATGAAATGCAGAAAGCGGGATCGCATTGCGGTTTATGCCCAGGCGCAGGACGGACTGATGATTCTGGAGCCGGATACGGAAAAACGTCTCAAGTACATTGATTTCATCGACTGCTATGCAAATCTTATAGAAAAGGATTATCAGGAATACAGAGAGAAATATCTTTCCAAAAGCGGGCATAAGGAGGAAATTATGGGACTGATGAAAATGATTCGTGAAGAGGGAAGGCAGGAGGGAAGGCAGGAAGGCATTCAGCAGGGATTTCTTCAGGGAATTTCTCAGGGAATTTCTCAGGGAATTTCTCAGGGAGAACTGGCAGTGCTGAAACGGCTGCTTATTCGGCGTTTCGGACCGATACCGGCATGGGCAGAAAGCCGGATGGAAAATGCTGACCGGAAGGATTTGGAGATTTGGAGTGACCGCATTCTGGATGCCGCTTCTTTGGAAGAAGTCTTTGGCATTCGGAAAGCGGAAAAATAATACAGGGAGGATTGGATTCATGGCCTGGTTTGGCAAAAAAAAGAAAAAGCAGGAGACAGGGGAGGAAACACCCGGAAACGAGCAGGCAGTCCCTGCAGCAGGGAAAAGCGGAAAGACATTGGAATCCGGGGAGGAAAAAACTTTTTTTCCGGAGGAATCTGAAGCAGAAAAAAGCAGGGAGGAGGCAAGTTCCCCAACGCCGGTTACGAAATCTGATGCAAAGTCTGAAAAGGACAAAGCCGGGGGACTGTTCAGCCGTCTGAAAAAAGGACTTTCCAAAACCCGTGAGGTCCTGACCACAGATATTGATGATCTGTTCCGGAGCAAAAGAAAAGTGGATGCGGATTTGCTGGAAGAAATTGAAGAACTGCTGATTACATCAGACATGGGGGTTCAGACCACCATGAAACTGATGGAAAAAGTGGGAAAGAAATCTTCCAAAATTTCCACTGCCAACGATCTGAAAGAAGTTCTGAAAACAGAAATCCGTGAACTCATCAAAACGCCGGAGCCAGGCTTGGAAGCCGGACACAAACCCCATGTCATCATGGTCATCGGAGTCAACGGGGTGGGGAAAACCACAACCATCGGCAAACTGGCCTCGCGTTTTGCCGGTGAGGGAAAGAAAGTGCTGGTGGCAGCGGCAGACACATTCCGCGCTGCTGCTGTGGAACAGTTGGTCATCTGGGCGGACCGGGCAGGTGCAGATATTGTGCGGCATCGGGATAATGCAGACCCCGCTGCGGTGGCATTCGATGCTGTGGAAGCTGCCGTGTCCCGCGGAAAGGACATTGTGATTGTGGATACGGCCGGACGGCTTCACACCAAGGTGAACCTGATGGAGGAGCTGAAAAAAATCCGGCGGGCTGTGGAAAAGGTGATTCCGGAGGCTCCCCATGAAACCCTGCTCGTGCTGGATGCCACCACCGGCCAGAATGCCCTGTCCCAGGCCCGGCTGTTCAATGAAGCTATGGGAATTACCGGCCTGATTCTGACCAAACTGGATGGAACAGCCAAAGGGGGTGTTGTTATAAGTATTTGTGATACTTTGGATATTCCTCTGTGCTATATCGGAGTGGGAGAACAGGTTGACGATTTGCAGCGCTTTGATCCTGTCCGCTTTGCGGATGCTCTCTTCTGTTGATGCAAAAGGCTTTTGTGACAGAAAGCCTTGTCCGATCCCTGTCAAAAGAGGGGTTGACAGGGAGAGAAACAAAAAAAGTCTTGATACATGAGGATTTATATTGACATTGAAAATAAAGTTCTGTATTGACCTTAAAAAAAGGCCGTGTGACAAGAATCTGACAACTCAACACAAGGGGGAAAGGAACAATGACAAAAGCTGAACTGCTTGAAAAAATGGCAGAAGACACAGGAATTACCAAAGCCGCAGCCGCAAAGGCACTGGATTCTTTCATGGATGGCATTATCCAGGCGCTGAAGAAAAAAGAAGGAAAGGTTACGCTGGTGGGATTCGGCACTTTTTCAAAAGTCCGCCGGAAGGCCCGCAAGGGGCGCAATCCGCAGACAGGCGAAGAGATCAAGATCAAGGCCTGCAATGTGGTGAAATTCAAACCCGGCAAAAAACTTAAAGATGCTGTCTGATTCCAGCCCGCTGATTCCGGTCTCCTGAAAAAATTGAGGCGTTCGGCAGCGTGTGCAGGACGCCTTTTTTTCAGCGGACAATGCTGAACTGACTGAACTCGCCTTTGTAATTCTCCCACTGCACATCTGTTTTCTGCACTTCTGAAAGCGGTGATCCTTTTTTGCACCATTCCAGCATGGAAACGACTTTGTGTTCATCTCCCTCAAACACGGCCTCGACCGTTCCGTCACTTCTGTTGCGCACCCATCCGGATACGCCATGCTCCTGTGCGGCTTTCTGCGTTTCTGCCCTGAACCATACACCCTGCACCCTGCCGCTGATAATCACATGGGTTCTGACCTGTTTTTCTTTCATGAATAACCTCCTGTTTTTATTTTCAGGATGAGCACGTCAGCCCACCCCGCTGGAAAAAACCGGATTTTTCCGAAAAATCCGGTTTTTCTGTGCCGTTGAAATTATAAAATCAGACTTGACAGAGTGTTACTCATCTGTGAAATAATCCGAATCCAGTTTTTTGATTTCATAGGTGGATACTGTTGTGACACCGACACTGAAATCAATCATGTACTGCGCAAGCTGTTTTCCGTCAATGAGTACGATTTTACTGTCAATCATGGCTGCATAGTCACGGGCTTCTTTGGTAAAATCGGATGTGGTGATGAAAATTCCCTTTTTGGCTCTCTGTCCCTGCAATGCACCTGCAAATTTCTGAATTTCCGGCCTGCCCACTGTTCCCTGCCAGCGTTTTGCCTGCAGATAAATAATGTCCAGTCCCAGCCGGTCTTCCTTGATAATCCCGTCAATGCCGCCGTCTCCGCTTTTTCCGATGGCCTGTCCCGCATCCCGCCGTGTACCGCCGTATCCCATTTTCACAATGACTTCCACAATGATTCTTTCAAAAAAATCAGGAGCAACAGACTTCAGTTTATCCAGAATCTCATTAGCCAGGCTTTCCCTTATGTTTTCATATGCGTCTTCCAGTTGCTCTTCCGGGGTTTGAGGATTTAAATCTGAAACAGGCGTTTCATTCTGCTCATTTTCTGATTGCGCTGTTCGTTTGAATTCCGGAAACTGTTTCAAAAATTTCAGATCAATTCTTTCGGGTTTTTGCCTGAGAACATCCACTCCTCTGTTCGTAATCAGAAATGCACCTCTTTTTTCACTTTCCAGTAAACCTGCTTTTCTCAGGTCAAATAACGCCCATGTAGTTCGGTTATATAGTATGGTCTGACGTCGGCTCGGCAGATTTTCTTTTCGTTCTTCTTCTGTCAATGAAAAAAAATCTGCCAAATGTGCAATCGCTTCACTGTTGGTATGTGTTTTCCCATCGCCGCAGAACTGAAGAAGCGGCAGCATCAGGGTTTGAAAATCCGGTATGGCCATTGTCAGGTTCCTATTGGTAAGCATTATTTGGATTTCCCACAGAGACCACAGAGTTTTTCACAGAGATCACAGAGTGTTTTTCTCTGTGTCCTCTGTGGGAAAGTTTTAATTATACAGTGGAATTCTCATAGAAAACAGCGTGTTCTCTGTGGGAAACTTCCTCATCCATAACAGAATCAATATTTTTCCATCATTTTTATAACTGCCTGTCCTCCTGATCCTCAATTTTGCAGACGGTTACGCAGCCAAGAATTTCTCTTTGTGTTTAACTTTTCTCACTCTCAAAGGAATTTTTGCTGCAAGATGTTCAGCATATTTTTCCTGTCTGATTCTGAGATTGGAAAAAAAAACCTTTATATTTCCGCCTGATTCGGCAGAAAGTTCTTCTCCGGCTTTTCTTACTTCCTCAACTATCGGATCCTTCCACATTTGCAGACTCCTTTCCCAATAATTCTTCCGGTGTGCATATTATCGGCGTTCTGATTCCAATGGACAGATTGATTTCCCATAGACGGCGGCGGAATTCCGCATTGGCAATGTGGGCGCAGTTCCATGTAACCAGATAATCAAGACCATAACCGCCTGCAAATGCAAGATGAGCGGCATCTCTTATTGCCTTTGCCGGAAAACCGACTTCTTTCATATAAGTTTCTGCCAATTTTTCAATTTCATCAGTTGGCTTCAGAATTTGAAATTGTGACAGCAAATCAAGACGTTTATGCGCCTGATCCTCATTTCCCCGCCCGCCTCTTCGATAACAACCTGAGAAATATAGGCTTCAAACAGTTGAAGACGCTCATCCCACCAGATTCTTGTAATCTCCTGATGTGCCAATACAATAATATCACGGGATGGCCTTGATGTATAATAGCTCGGTACTGTGGTTTCAATATATACAGTCGGTTTCATTTATCTCCGTCTGCCCCTTGTTTATGATCGTAAAAGTACGGATGGCACTGTTCCCTTTGAAATCTGAAACTTGAACCGACAGAATTAACCGGGCTGTCCCATTATCCTCATAAATGCCTGTTCATCCAGAATGGCAATTCCCAATTCCCGTGCTTTATCCAGCTTGCTTCCGGCTTTTTCTCCTGCGACCACATAATCGGTTTTGCTGCTCACTGATCCCGCGACTTTTCCCCCTGCTGCTTCAATCAGTTTTTTGGCATCATTGCGGGGCATGGTTTCCAATGTGCCGGTCAGCACAAAGGTTTTTCCTGCAATCCCTTCTTTTTTCTGAACCGTTTCCCCGCTTTTCACCTGAATCTGCACACCGCTGTCAAGCATCCGCTGTATGATTTCCTGATTTTCCGGCTGATCAAAAAAATGCCGGATGCTTTGAGCGATTTCGCTGCCAATGCCTTCCACCGATTCCAGTTCCTCTGCGGAAACCGACATGATTTTTTCCAGAGTCTGAAAACGGTCTGCAATAATACCCGCAATGTTTTCCCCGACATGACGGATACCCAGTGCGTAAACAAATCGCTGCAGAGAAATTTTTTTGCTTTTTTCAATTGCAGCCAGCAGATTTTTGGCAGATTTGCTGCCCATGCGCTCCATTGCGGTCAGCCCCGGCTCATCCAGGTGAAAAATATCCGCATACGAAGACACAAGGCCCCGATCCACCAACTGCTCGACGAGTTTGATGCCCAGCCCATCCATGTCAAATGCTCCTTTTGCCGCAAAATGCCGAATCCGGCCTTTGATCTGCGCGGAGCAGGACATATTGATGCACCGGGAAACCGCCTCGCCCTCGATTCGCTCCACCTGCGCATGACAGACCGGGCATTGCAATGGCATTGCAAAAATTTTTTCCTCTCCGGTGCGTTTGGATTCCATCACTTTCACCACTTCGGGAATCACATCCCCGGCGCGCTGAATCAGCACCGTATCGCCAATGCGAATATCCTTGCGCCGGATTTCATCCTCATTGTGCAGCGTGGCATTGCTTACCGTGACACCGCCTACGCTGATCGGCTCCAGCCGGGCTACAGGTGTGAGCGCTCCTGTGCGTCCCACCTGCACATCAATGTCCAGAATGCGGGTACTTTCCTGCACAGCCGCAAATTTCCATGCAATAGCCCAGCGGGGACTGCGGAATTTGGCTCCGAGTTCAGCCTGCCAATCCAGCCGATCCACCTTGACCACCATGCCGTCAATATCATAGGCAAGACTGTGGCGCATGGCACTGAGTTCATGGTAAAATGCGACCACTTCCGAAAGCGGGATGCAGGCACGGATCAGGGGATTGATGCGCAATCCCAGAGACTTGAGCATGTTCAGCATTTCCCAGTGGGAACTGATTTTCAAATCCGTGTAATTTCCCAATCCGTAAAGAAAAATTTCCAAAGGCCGTTTTGCCGTAATCCGGGAATCCAACTGGCGCAGCGAACCGGCTGCCGCGTTGCGGGGATTGGCAAAAACCGGTTCCTCATTTTGCAGACGCTGTTCATTGAGTCTGCGAAATCCCTCATGCCCCATGAACACCTCGCCCCGGACTTCCAGCAGAGACGGCACAACTGCCTGATTTTCCGCATGAAGCACAAGCGGAACCGAGCGGATGGTGCGGACATTTTCCGTAATCAGTTCACCGGTTACGCCGTCTCCCCGCGTGGAAGCTGTCACCAGTCTGCCTTTTTCATACACCAGTTCCACAGCCAGCCCGTCGAGTTTGGGTTCTGCGGTGTAAAGAATTTCATTGTCAGTTTCCAGATTCTTGCGAACCCGTTTGTCAAAATCCGCGAGTTCCCCTTCGCTGAACGCATTGTCCAGACTCAGCATGGGAACCGAATGCTGCACAGTGTCAAACTCGGAAAGCGGCGCGGCTCCCACCCGCACGGTGGGGGAATCCGGGCTTGCCAGTTCCGGGTATGCGGCTTCCAGTTCCGTGAGTTCCCGCATCAGACGATCATATTCCGCGTCTGATATTTCCGGATCATCCAGCACATAATATCGATGGTTGTGCCGGTGCAATTCCTTTCTCAGAAATTCAATCCTGTGAAGAATTTCATCCTTTGCCGTTGTGGTCAGTCTGGACATATCTTTGATTACCTTAAATGCGGATAATTATTTGGCCTGTATACAGGTATTGCTTATGTTATCCTGCTGGGAATTATATCTGATAACTTTTTCCCATAATATTGCACCATTTGAATCGCAGAACATATTCATGAATTCAAATGAAAATTTATTAATAACATTTGAATATTCTTGTGAAAATAAATCATTTTTTTCTTTTGCCTTATGCCCAAGCGGTTCAATAATATCTGTATATAAATTTTCATTATCCGATATGAATTCCCAAAATTTCTGTCCACATAATTTCAAATAATCTCCTTTGTCTGTTACATTGTCTTTACCATAACAGCAACCATTTACTGCCACGACATGCAATCCTCCACTCGTATTTGTTCCTAAAATCCGCTTTGCCTTTTTGAAATTATCTTTCATTTTTTTAATCTGACTACTGTTTCCCCAATTCGGGCCAGATTTGACAGACACGATATATTTTGTATTATCCCGTTCAAACTCCAAATCAATGCCTTCTGTAGAAGATTTCCGCCCATCGAAAACATGCCCACATATAAAAATTGATAATTCTTCCAAAAAACCGCCAAACAGGCTTTCTTCTTGAGATGAAAGATAAGCATCCAAAATAGTTTTTATAAATTCATTTGCGGTTGTTATGTTTTTTACTTTGAAAAGGTAAGGATTCTTTCTTTTCAAGATTTCCTTTAATTTGAGTTTTTTCAACTTTTCCAAACGGTTTTCGTGAAATCTGGGGATGTTTTTTTCAACGAACTGAACAATTTCATACTGTGTTATCTGTTTCATATTTTCCTTTTTTCTCAAATATAGTGTTTAAGATAATTATTTTGGGGTAGCTGATTTTTTAACATACTGAATTTAAATATTTTAAAATTTAGGACAACCCCAAAACTATTTTCTTAAAGACTATAGTTTATACTGATGCTGCTTTGTTCTGTTTTTTGCCAATTCGCAATATTCTTCCAATATTTCTATCCCTACAGATTTTCTGTTTAAGCTTTGAGCGGCCTCACAGGTTGTTCCTGAACCCAAAAAGGGGTCAAGTACCCAATCATTTTCCACTGTAAATAATTTAATAAACCATTCGGGCAGTACCTTTGGAAAAACAGCACTATGGTTTCTGTTGTAACATTCAGTGGCAAAATGAAGAACATTGGTTGGATATGCGCTGTCTCTGTTCAGCCAATTTGAAATATTTTTACCGAATCCACTTCCTACCTTAGAGTTCTCTCTATTTTGATCTGTCTGACTCAGCTTTTTTAAACGGGTTTTAGCCCAGTCTCCCATTGGAACCATGACAGACTCCTGGTACATTTTAAATTTTTTTGTCTTGTTAAACTGAATACATCTTTCCCATGCATCTCTGAACCGATTAGGCCATTTTCCCGGATAACAGTTTTTTTTATGCCAGACAAATTCTTCTGTCCAAATCCAACCTTGTTTTCTCATCTCCAAGATTAATTCAATCACATATGTATGTCTTTCTCCTTTTATCGCTTTTTCTTTTATATTAAGAATAAATGTGCCATCCTGCTTTAAAACCCTTAACATCTGCTCAGACCGCGGCAAAAACCATTTTACGTATTTGTCAGGTTTTACACCTCCATATGTATCAGTCCTGCTGTCAGCATATGGCGGAGATGTGACAATCAGATTAAAATGATTATCCGGAAATGTTTTCAGTACATCCAGACAATCACCTTTTATTATATGTGTTTCCGGTATGATCATATTTTTACAGAACCATCTTTTTGATGACATAGAAATGCAATTGCTTCAGCAACAGCTTTGCGGGTGGCGAGAAAACGTTCATCCGCAAAACCGGGCTTCCACTTCAAAGTGGAAAGTTCATCTGATACCACAAGAATGGCACTGACCGGTACATTGCGGAATTTTCCCACAGTGAACAGTGCGGAAAGTTCCATTTCCACAGCCAGCGCGTTTCTGGATTGGAAATACTCTATTTTTTCATGGGTTTCCCGGTAAACAGCATCGGTTGTCCAGATCAATCCTTCATGAAAATTCAGATTGTGACTGATAAGCATCTGTTTGATTTTCAGAGAAAATTCTTCACTTGGCCGGGCAATGCCATTGGTGCATCCGCCATAATGCAGAGAAGTGCCTTCATCAATGATGGCTCCGTCCGGCACAATGATGTCGCCGGTTTCCACATCCGGAGAAATGGAACCGCACCACCCGAAAAAGAGAATTTCCTTTGCACCAAAGGCAATCAGCGGCTCCATGAGCATCACGGCATAAGGAGAACTGATCACGGGACCGGTCAGAGAATAATACGGGGTTGGAGAATCCTGCACATAAATCCGGCTCATGGCAAGCCCGGCAGTATCCTTTGCCGGAAGCTGCTCACGTAGCAGATGAATATCCTTTTCGCTGCTGACCATCACGGCAAGCGGGCCGAGATCAGGAGATTTCCGGCCTTTTACCGGTCTGATGACCGTGTTTTGATTTTTTTTGTTCATAAATGACCTGTCAGAAATGTTCGATAGTGCCGGTTTTTTGTAGTGATAATCCCGAATAATATCAACTTATCAACGATCAATACCAGTTCCTGCACCACTTTGTGTTGAAAACACAGACAACTTCCTCTCCGTCATGCTGCCCCGGATTGGTCATTTCAATTCAGTCTGTCTGTAATTCACCTGTTTGTATAAGAATCTCATCATAAAGAAACTGAGCAATCCGGAATTTTGCATGTTTTCTCAATTTTTCTAATAATGGTTTGACTTCACTGATTATTTTATATTTTTTTGCACGCATCAGAATGCCAAGCACGCCTGTTTTGGACAAATGATAAATGTCAGCCATATTTCGGGCATCGGTTTCATCCAAAAGAATCAAATCTGCTTTTCTTTCCACAGCCAATGCTATGGCTGCTGATTCACCTATGTCCAAATCTTTGTTAAGAAGTTTGATTAATTCGATATTTTTGACATTTGCAATTTCAATCCAATCTGAGCGCATAATTTCATCTGCCCCTGCTTTGCCTTTCCCGTCAACAGTCAGTTCCCTCCACACCTGTTCCGGAACTGTTATTTTGACAAACAGTTCCCGCACCAGGTTGAGTTGCTGTATGACAGCCAGATTCATCAGCGGAGAGGAATTGCTGATCACCAGTTTATTCTTCATATGCAAATTTTATATCCTCTTCCAAATCTTCCTGTGTGTAATGCCTTGAAATGTCTCTTTCACCCAGTTTTTCGGAAAATTCCCATTTGGAAAGATGCGCCAGTTCCCTTGCTTTGCCGAATGAAAGAAATCCCTGCTGATACAAATGAACAGCAAGTTCTTCTGTAAGCTGCCTTTTCACACGTTCAAAAGGCATTTTCAAAGACAGTACCACTTCCTTTGGAATTTCGATCTGAACAGTTTTCATGGTTATCTCTCCCTTTTCTGTAGTAAAAATCGTTTCCTCAGAAATCGGATTTTTTTAACATCTGCCTGATTCACTGGTTATTTTTTTTATTTCCTGAATGATTACAGAAAGAATATCAATAAAACTCTGGATTTCTTCTTCAGAATAATTTTTGTCTATCATCCATTTGAAATTTATTCCCGCCTCTTTGAATTTTCCGAATTCATTAATCTTTTTTTTGTATAACTCTACAATGCTTTCTGAATCGGCAATTTTTTTAAGAATATATTCAAACCCTGTATAAACAGACTGTTTGTACACAGATGAAGGTGGATAACCAAAAATTAAGGAAACAAAACCGTCATCAAGCCGGTAATTCAAAGAAAAACCTCTTGATCCCCATCTTAACAACAGATTGTTTTCAGATGCAAACGCAAATATTCTGTCAAATACTTTCAACCCGTTATCATCCAATGAATTAAGAAATTGATTTTTATCAATTTTTGGTAAAGATGCGGACTGTATTTCTGAACGGATAAATCTGTCTTCCCCAATAACAAAATTGCTTGATATTATTTTTTGGTTTGTCTCTGTTTGAAAATATTTGAATTCGATACAGAAAATATCTATCCCTTTTTTTCTGAGAAAAAGAGCGGTCTGGCTTATCTCTTTTGAAATATCCTCTGCGACAATTACAAGTTTGACGGATTTATTGAAAGAGACTGCTTCTTCTGCATCTTTGTTAAAATATTCCTTATGAAAATCTTCCAACTCAACATCTTCACCTGAATAATCCTGATAAATATCATTAAGCTGTGAATAATCCAGATTTTCAGCAAATGAAGCATATTCCAGCAGTTGTGCAATAGTTTCTCTCGGTGTTTTTCCTCTCTTTAATTCCACAACAACGGTATTTCCGTTCTTGTCAATTCCGAGCAGGTCTATAAATGTATTCAGATTGGTTGTCACCTGACGCCCAATTATCAGGAGTTTTGAATCCTCAAAAAAATATTCAGGATTATTTTCAAGAAGCTGTTCCAGTTCAGATTCACGATTGGATTCTCTGAACGGATATTCTTTATAAGGAATCAATTTGCCCTGATTATCAATTGTAAATACTCTCATTTACTGATGTTACGCCGTCTTTTTCACCGTCATTCCGGCGAAAGCCGGAATCCAGTAATATTAATGAGTTGCGGATACAGGCTTTGGCAGGTATGACCGGAAAAGCTCCCTCTCCCGCCATTCCTGCAAAAGCAGGAATCCATTTTTTTCAAAGTGTTATGGACTCCGGCTTTCGCCGGAGTGACGAAGCGGCGTAACATCAGTCATTTATACTTTACCCTTTAAGAAACATAACCCGTATATGATCAGTATGAGGACAGAAACAGGCATTCCAGCTTGTGCTGCTGGGCATGAACAAGCTGGAAGCTTGTTTCAGTTATCAGGCTGGTGAGGACAGGCTGGCGAGTTCTTCTTTGACCTCATCAATGATGTCATAAAACCACATCAGGTCTTCCATTGTCAGACGCCCGGCCTTGCGCTGGGATTCGCCCCCGTCTTTTTTCACCACCACTCTGGGGCCGATCTGCACTTTGGGTTCTCCGTTGCCATACTGGTTGATGGTGACAAGAAGCCCGGTTTCCTCACACTGCCACTTTTTCAAAACTTTGTCCATTGAAGGATCGAAAGGCATGTTTTTTCTCCTAAATAATGGTAAATGGTAAATAACTGCAGGGATTTCTTATAAACAGGGATTTAAAGAACTGAAAAAATCCCTGCTTATATATAAGCCCTGCAGTTGTAAAAACTACAAGGATTTTTTTAAGAAAGGATTAAAAAAATTCAGCAATCCTTGTTTATACATAATCCTTGCAGTTTCAATTGGTTTAAAAGAACTACAAGGATTTTTTATAAGCAGGAATTTAAAAACATAAAGAAATCCCTGCTTATACATAATCCCTGCAGTTTATAAACAGGGATTTAAAGACATGAAACAATCCCTGCTTATACATAATCCCTGTAGTTTTACGTTGAAATCTTGGAAAAATCCGCAAACATGCCGAACATGTCCGCAATCTGTTTGAGCAGAGCCAGACGGTTGCCGCGCAGTTTTTCATCCTCGGCCATAACCATTACGCCGTCAAAGAACGCGTCCACATCTGTTTTCAGTGAGGCAATGTCCAGCAATGCCTGGGGGAAATTCCCTTTTGCCAGATTGTCCGCGACCTTTCCCTTTGCATCCATAAATGCAGCATACAGCCCGGATTCAGACGCGTGTTCAAACAGATTTTCTGCCACAGTTGCCGGAATGACACCGGTATCACTTTTGCGGATGATGTTCACCACACGCTTGAATGCCACTGCCAGCGGTTCAAAATCCGGCTGTGCCTTGAGTTTTTCCAGTGCGCTGACCCGTTCCCAGACATGGGGAACATGGTCAATGGACACATCCGCTGCTGCCGCAGTCACATCTTTGGAATATCCCTCATCTGCCAGAATGTGGGAAATCCGGTTTTTCAGGAATTCATACACCTCTGCGGCTGTTTCCTGCTGATTTTTGTTGCTTTTTTCCGCAAACAGAGACAGGCTTTTTTCAATCAGGCTTTTCAGGGAAAAGGAAAATCCCATTTTCCGCATGATTTGCAGAATGCCGATGCCCTGACGCCGCAGCGCATACGGATCCGCGCCGCCTGTGGGAATGAGTCCCACGCTGAAACATCCGCAGATGGAATCCATTTTGTCGGCAATGGCAACCACCGCGCCGGTCACGGTTTCCGGCAATGCACCGCCCGAATACGTGGGACGGTAATGCTCCTCAATCGCGGCAGCCACTTCCGGGTTTTCGCCTGCACGTTCTGCATAAATGCGTCCCATGATGCCCTGCAGTTTGGTGAATTCCACCACCACCTGACTGACCAGATCTGCCTTGCACAGATACGCGGCACGGGATGCATTTGCTTTGAGAACCGTGCCGGGAGCAACAGATTCAGCCAGAAATTCCGCAACCTTCTGCACCCGGACAATCTTTTCATGCACAGAACCCAGTTTTGCCTGAAACAGCACTTTTTTCAGTTTCTCCACCCAGGTTTCCATGGGCGTTTTCACATCGCCCCGGAAAAAGAACCGGGCATCAGAAAGCCGCGCGCGCAGAACCCGTTCATGTCCGGTTGCCACAACTTTCATGTCTTTGGCAGGCGTGTTGTTTGCCACCACAAAGCAGGGCATGAGTTTTCCGGTTTTGTCCGCGACAGCAAAATATTTCTGATGCTCGCGCATGGCGGTAATCAGCACCCTGTCCGGCACTTCCAGAAACGCGTTGTCAAAATTTCCCACCGTGACAGCCGGATATTCCAGCAGATTTTTTACGGTATCAATCAGTTCCTCATCCGGCAGAATGCTTCCGCCTGCGTTCGCGGCTGCGTTTGCCACTTCTTCTGCGACCAGTTTCCGGCGTTCTGCCAAATCTGCAATCACATATGCGGGTGTCAGAGCATTGACATACTCATCCGGCGTATTGATCTGAAAGGAGCCGGGGTGCATGAAACGGTGTCCGTAAGTGAGATTTCCGCTTTGGATATTGCCGTAGGTGAAGGGAATCACCTGATTTCCCAGCAAAGCCAGCAGCCACTGCACAGGCCGGGTGTAGGTGACGGTCAGTTCACCCCATTTCATGGTTTTGGGAAAGGAGATGGCTCCGATGATGCCGGGCAGCGCGTCACTCAGGATTTTTATGCTTTCCAAAGCAGGTTCGCTTTTGTGTGCGCACAGATACCGTCCCTTTTCCGTGTCCTTTATGCGGATTTCACTGACAGGAATGCCGATTTTTTCCGCAAATTTCACAGCCGCGACCGTGGGTTTTCCAGCCGCGTCAAATCCGGCCTTTTCCGGGGGGCCTGTTATTTCGCTGACAACAGCCTGCTGGCGATCCGCCACATGCGAAATCAGGACAGCCAGTCTCCGGGGGGTTCCGAAAACCCGGTGGGAACCGTGTGCAATGCGGGCATCATCGAGTTTTTTCAGTACAAGGGCAGCAAAGGAGTCCAGCGCAGGTTCAATATAGCCTGCCGGAATTTCCTCGGATCCGATTTCAATGAGTAAGCTGTTCATACCTGCTCCTTTTTCAAAAGGGGAAAGCCCATTTCCTCCCGCTGTTTCACATACGCGGCTGCACAGATTCTTGCCAGATTGCGGATCCGGGCAATATATCCTGTTCGTTCCGTGACACTGATGGCTCCCCGTGCATCCAGCAGGTTGAAGGTGTGGGAACATTTCAGACAGTATTCATACGCGGGAAGCACCAGATTCTTCTCAATCACCCGTTTTGCCTCAGCCTCGTATCTGCCGAAGAATTCCAGCAGCATGTCCACATCCGCAACCTCAAAATTGTAGGTGGACTGCTCCACTTCCTGCTGATGGTGAACATGACCGTAGGTGACATGATCATTCCATTTCAGATCATAGACACTGTTCACGCCCTGGAGATACATGGCAATGCGCTCCAGTCCGTAGGTGAGTTCCACAGAAATGGGATGCAGCTCCATGCTGCCGCACAACTGAAAATAGGTGAACTGGGTGATTTCCATGCCGTCAAGCCAGACTTCCCATCCCAGACCTGCCGCTCCCAGAGTCGGAGATTCCCAGTCGTCCTCCACAAAGCGGATGTCATGATCCAGCGGGTTGATGCCCAGTTCTTTGAGGCTTTCCAGATAAAGCCCCTGCACATCCGCAGGCGAGGGTTTGAGAATCACCTGATACTGGTAATAATGCTGCAGCCGGTTGGGGTTTTCCCCGTAACGGCCGTCTGTGGGACGCCGGGAAGGCTGCACATAGGCCACATTCCAGGGCTCGGGTCCCAAAGAGCGCAGCAGGGTGGTGGGGTGAAAGGTTCCTGCCCCGACTTCCATGTCATAGGGCTGATCCAGAACACATCCCTTTTTGGCCCAGAAATGGTTCAATGAAAGAATAATTTCCTGAAAATTCATGTTTTTTTCCTTAAATTAATTGGGAGTCAGGCAGTTGATTAAAAAATCATGCCCATAAACCCTAAGGGTTTTGAAAACCCTTAGGGTCTGTATCAAAATAACCTGTTATAAACCCTGAGGGTTTTGAAAACCCTCAGGGTTTCCGGACAGGAAAATTGTACAGGTTATTCTTTTACAAGCCCTTAGGGTTTGGAGTTTATCAAGCTGCCCAACTCCTGCTTATATCATCGGCAACAGTAATCCGTCTGCGTCAATGCGCACATCCAGCAGACAGGCTTCTTCTCTTTCAGCCAAAATCTTTTTCCATATTTCTCTGAGAGTGTCAATATTTCCGATTTCTCCCAATGTCCAGATGCACCCGCCTCCGCCCGCGCCGCAGAATCTTGCGCCGCAGTTGTTCGCCACAGCCGCGTCACTGAGTTTTATGCCCAGATCATCCAGCACATCCGGCGTCATTTCCCTGCGGATGCCGGTTTCCCGGTTCATGGACTGTGCCGCGCCTGCCCAGTCCTGCTTTGCCAGCGCATCGGCAAATTCCCGTGTGCAGTTGATGATTTCTGCCCATTTTTTCCTGTACTGACCCGAAAGAAACTGGCGCACCCACTGCTGATTGATGTTGGCAGACACATGGGGAACCCCGCAGTAGGCCAGCAGAAGACGCTTTTCCAGTTCCGGATACAGATTTTTTTTCAGCACATTCTCTTTTTCAAATATGCCTTCCTTCACCCGTCCGTACCATTGCCAGAGATTGACGCCTCCGTATGCCGCAGCCAACTGATCCTGCAGACCGCAGGGAACACCGGCCACACTTTCCTCCATGGCATGTGCCAGCATCGCGATTTCCCTGCGGTACAGGGGACGGTAAGCCCCGATTCGGTCAAACAGGCTGGAAAAAGCCCCCATCAGAGCCACTGCCGCAACCGAGGAACCGCCCAGCGCGCTGCGGGGCGGGGAAGAGGATTCAATTTCAATCTGAACTCCGCTGGCACGGAAATACGCAGCAATGGCAAAAATCAGTCCCAGAGGATGATCAAAGGGAGCCGTGTCCGGGGAAAATTCCGCGGGATCAAATCCTTTGGATGTGACACGGATTCTGCCTTTTTCAAAAGCAAGCAGCCGCACCGTTGTCCGCATTCCCAAAGCAATGTTGAAGGTGCAGGGATGCAGATGGCGGAGCGGATAGTAAAAGGTGCTGATGTCCAATGTTCCGCCCATGTCAATGCGGCACGGCGCAGATGCCTCCACCGATTTTGATTCCAGAATTTCTTTTATACTGTCATACATTGTCTGATCCTCTGCTTTTTTTGATGGTAACGCCCCATTCATCATTCCGCATCTGCCGCAGAAACTTCAGACTGCGCGGGGTGATTCCCATATGATAGGGGACAAAGGCTTCGAGAAATTCCTGATTTTCCTTTAAAGACTGTTCGGACAGACGGAGTCTTCCGGCTTTTTCCAAAGGTTCTTTTCCCAGCCAGAGCAGTTGCCTGCCGCTTCCCTTTGACAGCCGGACACAGGGGCCGGTCTGCATTTGTCTGCAATTGCTGCAAAGGGGCCCGCCTGCTGCAAGATCAAAGGCAATGCAGATGTCTTTTTCCAATGCAATGTTTTTTCTGCATTGGCAGCATTCATTCAGATTGGGAAAAAAACCGGAAATTTCCATAAATCTGATCTGAAACAGCAGATGCAGCAGCAAAGGCGGCATCTGATTCTGCTCCAGATTTTCCAATGCAAAAAGAAGCAGATGATACAAATCATTCTGCGGGTGGTTTTCCTCCAGCCAGGTGCTGAGCAGTTCAGCCCAGTAACTCGCGTAAGAAAATTTCCGGATGTCAGATCGCGCAGCGGAAAAAGGCTGTCGCAATGCACTTTCCTCCAGCACGGGAAGTCTGCCCCTGCCGCTTTTGCATACAAGATGGGAAAGGCAAAAGGGTTCCAGGGTTCCCCCGAATCGTCTGCTGCTTTTTTTTGCAGATTTGGCAATGACAGACAGTTTCCCTCTGTCCGCGCTGAGAAAGGTGATGATTCGGTCGTGATCACCATAATCAATTCGCCGAAGAAGAATGCCTGTGGTGGAAAATATCTCCATAAAATGTTTCCCGGACAATGTCAGGAATAAAATGTTACAGAAACCGGTACAGGAGTTACGCAGATGCTTAAAAAATCCCTCCTGAACCCTGAGGGTTTTTCGGTCAACTGCGCAGCTCCTGCGGTAATGAAAATGGGCAAGCGGGACTTTTCATTTGGCTCCCCCTTCCCTTCAGGGAAGGGCTATGCGGGTTGGTTGGCCGTTTACCGGATAATCCGGATATGGGAACGCTTGCGGAGATCCTCCAGCCAGGTGCGGAACTGTTTGTTGACAATGTCATTGTAGAGTTTTTCTTCGATCTCTATGGTGACCTTTTCAAGGGATTTGTTTGCCGCGGGAATGATTTTTTCAATGAAAAAAACCTGTATCCCCTGCTCTGTATCCAGTATCCGGGTAATATCCCCTTCTTTGAGATCAAGGAGAGCGGATTTCAGTTGGGAAGAGATATCGCTGAAGGCAAATTCTCCCAGATATCCGCCTTCTTCAGCCTGGGAGGATTCAGAAAATTCCCGTGCCAGAGTCTCAAAGGGCGTACCGCTTTTAAACTCCTGCACAATGGCTTCCATCCGTTTCCGGACTTCCTGTTTTTCTGGTTCATCAGCAAAGGATGGCACAGTGAGCAGAATGTTCCGGAGCCGGTATTTTTTGTCTCCCCGGTAGTCATCCATATGTTCTTCATAATATTTTTTCACATCCTCATCGGTCAGAACAATCTTGGATTTGACTTCCAGATTGACCAGCTTGGTTCTGAGTATCTGCTCTCTGATACGGCTTCGGTATTCTTCGATCGTCAGGCTTTCGCGTTTCAGTCCCTCCCGGAGCTGCTCATCGGAATAAGAACCAGCCTGTTTGACCCGCTCAATGGCATTGTCAATTTCTTTTTCACTGACCGATATATTGGCGCGGTTTACTTCCTGATCTGTGAGTTTCTGATCAATGAGCTGAGCGAGAATATCCTCCCTGACTTTGAAAAGCATTTCCCCTTTTTTTTCATCACTGTAACCGGCCTCTCTGATCTTTTCCGCATATGGAGCCAGAACCCGGTTGAGTTCAAACAGGGAAATAATGTCATCATTGACCACTGCCACAATCCGGTCAACAATTTCACAGCGGGCCGGGCCGGACAGAAAAAGAAAAACACATAAGCAGAATACCGCAATGAAAGCGGTCTGTTTTGTCTTTCGGGAAACATGGGGCATGGAATTTTGCATTTGCAATCCTTGTTAAATGGTTTGGGAAAACATTTGTTGTTTATGAATTATGAGTCGGCAAGTTTCCGCCATTGCTCATCATTCACATTCACGGTGTATTTTTCACGGAGATTTTTGATCCACTCATCATAAGCCGCTTCAGTTTTTTCTCTCCGCACAAGCCTGGCGATCATTTCCGGTGTTTGTTCCGGCTGCTTCTGTTTTGCAGATTTTTTGTCTGTTTTTGTTTTTTTCTTTGGCTGCTGAGATCGGAAATGTTCTATGTCCTCATCCGTGACAGTGATCTTGTCCGAAATGTCTTTTTGAATCACTTTTTCCAACAGGAGACGGGTTTTCAGTTCCTCTTTCCAGGCAGGAAAGGAAACCGCATTTTCCAGAAGCATCTGTTCAAATGCTCCCTGTGGATAGGATTTTTGAATCTCTGAGACAGTCTTGCCGATTTCCGCATCCGAAAGACTGATGCCCAGTTCTCTGGCCCGTTCCAGTATGATCAGTTTCTCAATCATCTGTTCCAGGAACTGCAACCTGACCTCTTCAGCAAGTTCCGAATTCTTTATCCGATCATAAGTGTATGCGCTTTTGTGCAGGTCAAAGGCTCTGCTGAAATCCGCAACACTTATGGCTGTTTCACCGACCCTGACCAGAAAAACCGTTTTTTCTGTGGCTGCTGGATCGGTACATGCAAGGAAAGTCACAGACAACAGCAGCATGAGAATCAGAATTTTTTGCATTTTCAGCATGTTTTTTATACAAGCGGCATACAGTATGCCTGTCCCCATAAATGAAATCTGAATATTTCAGAAATATATTCTCTTTGATCTTTCATTTTGCCTTCCATTTTCCCTTTGCCCGGCAGAGACTGAGGATTTCCCTGTATCACCGTATGATTTACCTGCACATCTGTTTTTTGTCAATACCGTAACACATTCAGACATTGACATGCCGGGTGATTTCCTTAAGAATATTTTTGGCCTGAGACAGAAGGGCACCGGCTCCCGTGCCGGCAAGCCTGGCTTTCAGCACATGATCCGGTGTGAATTCAACGCCCTGTTTCTGTGAGACAATCATATCCGCAATTCCCCAGGGATTTTTCTGATGTTGTTCTGAAAAATGCAGGGAAAGCAGGGTTTCTGCCACAGGCACAGGTTCAGGCGCAGGTTTTGCCGGGGCAGATTTCCATCCTTTTTTTGCAGGCACAGGTGCAGGCTGTTGAATTATTTTTGTAAACAAATCCAGACGTTTCACACCTGCCTTGACAGCCAGCACCCGGAGCATGATTTTCAGCAGCAGATTCACCCCCTCCTCAGGCAGAGGGCCGAAACGGTCTTCCATTTCCGCTTTGAAATCTGAGATTTCCTTCAGAGAATCCATTTTGGACAGACGCCGGTACGCGGTAAGACGCTGATCTGTATCCGGCATGTATTCTTCCGGAATATACGCGGAAAAAGGGATATTGATTTCCGGTTCCAGATCCCCGGTGACAGTTTCGCCTTTGATACTGGCCACGGCCTCTTCCATGAGTTTGAGAAACATGTCATACCCCACAGCCGCAATATGGCCGGACTGGGATGCGCCCAAAATGGTTCCGCCGCCCCGGATTTGCAGATCGCTCATGGCAATCTGGAAACCTGCGCCCAGATCATTGTGTTCCATCAGGACTTTGAGGCGTTTCCGTGCATCTTTGCTCAGTGTGCTTTCACGGGGAATGAACAGATATGCGTAAGCCTGCTCGCCCGCGCGTCCCACACGGCCCCGCAACTGGTACATCTGGGACAGCCCGAAGCAGTCCGCGCGGTTGATGATGATGGTGTTCGCGGACGGCACATCCAGACCGGATTCAATGATGCTGGTGCATACCAGCATGTCTGTCTCCCTGTTGGTGAAACGAAGCATGACCCGTTCCAGTTCCTCCTCATTCATCTGGCCGTGGGCAATGTCCGCACGCACTTCCGGAACCAGTTCCCGAAGATGCGCTGCTGTTTTGCCTATGCTTTCCAAATGGTTATGTACAAAAAAAATCTGCCCTCTGCGCTCCAGCTCCCGGCGCACGGCTTCTGCAATGATGCTGTCATCATATTCTGAAACACAGGTGATAATGGCATGACGATCTTCGGGCGGAGTGGAAATCACACTGATGTCCCGAATGCCCATGAGGGAAAGATGAAGGGTGCGGGGAATGGGTGTGGCCGTGAGCGTCAGCACATCAACTGTAGCTTTCATGGCCTTGAGTTTTTCCTTGTGCCGGACACCGAATCGCTGTTCCTCGTCCAGAATAATCAGCCCCAGCGACTTGAACGCGACATCCTTTTGCAAAAGCCGGTGGGTTCCGATGACGATGTCAATTTTGCCGTCTTTAAGCCGCTCAAGAATCTCCTTCTGCTCTTTGGGAGAGCGGAACCGGCTCAGGCACGCGATGTTTACCGGAAATTCCTCATACCGGTTTGAAAAAGTCTCAAAATGCTGTTCGGCCAGCACGGTTGTGGGAACCAGCACGGCCACCTGCCTGAAATTGTTCACAGCCACAAAAGAGGCCCGAAGCGCAACCTCGGTTTTTCCATATCCCACATCCCCGCAGATCAGGCGATCCATGGGTTCACTGCGTGCCATATCGCTGAGCACATCCTCTATGGCTTTGCGCTGATCCGGGGTTTCCTCATAGGGAAAGCCTGCCTCAAAGCCCTGAAAATCATACTGACTGATGTCAAAAGCGGTTCCCTGGTTCACGCTGCGTTCTGCATAAATCTTCAGCAGATCCCCTGCGATTTTCTCAACAGATTTTTTCACTTTTTCCCGCACCCTGCCCCAGGATGCGCCGCCCATTTTGTCCAAAATCGGGGTGATGCCGTCAACACCCATGTATTTCTGGACCATACCCATGCGATCCACCGGCAGATAGAGCCGATCATCATCCCTGTACAGGATGCGCAGAAAATCCCCTTCGGATCCGTTGAGTTTCAGTTTGCTCAGGCCTTCGTACCTGCCAATGCCATGTTCGCTGTGAACCACGAGATCACTGATGTTCAAATCTTCAAAGGTCAGCAGTTCCGTGCGTACACGGCGGGCTGATGTTTTCCTCCGGCTGCGGTTTGGGCCGAAGATTTCACTTTCTGTGATAAGGGCCAGTGCCTCAGAAGGCCACACGAAACCGGATGACAGGCTGCCCAGGCAGATGCATGCCCGGCCTTTTTCCGGAGATTCCGGAAATCCGTCTGCGGGTTTGCAGGAAATGCCGTAGGGTGAGAGCAGGGAAGTCAGACGTTCTGCTGCTGAACGTGTGCCGCATACAAGAAAAAGTGCATAATCAGCGGTCTGTTTCTGCGTGATCCAGTCGCTCAGGGGTTTGAGGGGAAAATCCTCATCCCTGTGTTCTTTGAGTTCCTCCCGCATCCGGAGATTGTTCTCAACGGAAAAATCAAAGACCGGATGGGAATCTGTCTCGGACTGCGCAACGGAGGATATTTTGAGATCTTTGAGGATCAGGGGCCTGTTCCGCCAGAGAAGTTTTTTGGTTTCCGGCTGCCCCAGACAGATTTGTTCCGGCAGCAGGCAGAACTGTCCTTCGGAACGCGCACGGAGCCAGTTTTCCTGTGTCTCCGTGTCTTCTTCTGTCATGGCTTTTTCCAGAGAATCCGGTTCTGACAGGACAATCAGGCTGTTTTCCGGAAGATAATCAAAAAAAGTGGCCGGTTCCGGACAGAGCAGGGAAATCAGGTTTTCCATACCGGGAAAGATTCCCTCCTCTTTAATCCGTTCCACCACTTTTTTCAGGCTTTTCAGAGGAATATCCAGCAGAGAACCATGTTTGCGCACCCGGTTGAGAAACACATCGGTTTCTTCGGGCCACAGGATGGTTTCTCTGGCAGGAAGAATCACGGCCTCTGACACATTTTCCAGACTGCGCTGACTGGATGCGGAAAAAAAACGCAGGGATTCCACCATGTCTCCAAACAGTTCAATGCGCATGGGTTCGGAATACAAAGGGGAAAACACATCCACAATGGATCCCCGCACACTGAAATCCCCGGGTTCTTCCACAATGGCTGTGCGGACATATCCGCCCGCAGTCAGTTTCCGGATCAGATGATCCCGGTCTGTCTCCTCATCCACCATCAGAAGTTCCGCATAGGCATTCAGGGCGTTCCGGGGGATGAGTTTCTGCCGGAGAGCACTGACAGTGGTGACAATCAGGGGCGGAATTTCCCCCACTGCCAGACGGTACAGCAGCCGAAGCCGCTCAGCCGCTGTTTTTCCCGGATACGGAATGAACCGGAAAGGGGAAACCGGGCTGGGGGGAAAGAAATGAACAGGAATGCGGGTTTTTTGCAGGAAAAAGCTGAGATCCTCCATGCAGCGTTCCGCGTGTTTCCAGGACGGCAGCACAAGGGTGACCGGTTTTTTCAGAGAGATGCACAGGCGTGAGAGCAGATACGCCTGATGTGCACCGTAAACGCCGGTGCATTCCAGAGGCCCGGTTCTGCCCGAAATTTTTTCAATCAGGGCATTGACTGAATTTTTTTCTTGATTTTGGGAGATAAACATAGTAAAAGAATCTTCTTGATTTTCTGTCATGCCGACGTAGCTCAGCTGGCAGAGCAGCTGATTCGTAATCAGCAGGTCATCGGTTCGATTCCGATCGTCGGCTTCAGTGAATAATGTCAAGGCAAATATAAAGGATTTTCCCTTTTGGGAAAATCCTTTTTGTTTTGTTATGCCCATTCCGGCCCCAGTCCCGCACAAAGGCATTGCCGTCAGGTTGCGACCATCCGGGAGTGCAAACTGAAAGTTTGGCTCTGTTTTTATGAATAATTTCAGTTTTCCGAACTTTCAGTTCGGACTCCGCTGTGCTTAAACTCACGTCAATGCGCACAAGGGCACTGCGGATTGCTGTTTTGCTGAAGGCCGATTTTGCTTTTAGCCTTGCCGTATGCACAGAAGCAGCCCCTTCCGCAGACTTGCAGACGCATCCGTACCAAGCATGACATTGCTGATGCCCCGCGTGGAACCCAGTTTCAGGGTTTCCTCACAAAGGGGATATTCCAGACCTTCCAGACTGATGCCCTCTGCCTCCTGGGACAGGGGAATCAGGGAAAGCGTATCCCCTTTCTGCCCTTTGATCCGGATTTTCTGTCCGCTCCGGATTGCCTGCATTTCCAGATCCCCGTCCATCATGCGTATCCGGCAATTTGCTGTCTGCACTCTGCTCAGGATCATGACATTGGCAATCGTCATATCCCACCTGCCGCCCAACGCCCCGAGAATGATGATTTCCTCTGCCCCTTTTTCCAAAGCCGCATCCAGAGCCAGCTCCAGATCGGTCTGATCCTTTTGTGCCGGATACTGCCGAATTTCTGTCCCCTGTTCCTGCAGAACCTTCACACAGGCCGGTGACAGGGAATCAAAATCCCCCACAGCCAGATCCGGAAAAATCCCTTTTTCCAGACAGTGCAGAGCGCCTCCGTCCGCAGCAATAATCATGTCACCGGGACATATTTCTTTTTCAGCATCCGTATCCGGATGGATTCTGCCATTTGCAAAAATAAATGCGCGCATTGTCATCCCTGCATTTTGGGCCGGTGGGAAAAATTTTTCGGAAATGCCGGACATCCTCTGCACTGTTTCAGGGTTTTGGGATTGCATTCCCGCCTCATCTGTCTGAAATGCGGCACTGATTCCTGTCAGGGGAATACAGGGACTGTGCATCTTTCTGTCCGGAAACACCGCCTCCTATCATGTTTCCCAGAGTCTGCATCAGTCCGTCCATGCACCCGGCCTGGTCATTCATGTGCCCGGCTGTGCCGGCCAGATCATGGCTGCTTTGTGAATTTTCCTGCAGTATTTTTTCCATTTCATGCACAGCCGCTGCTGTCTGGGTGATTCCCCTGGCCTGCTCGTCCGAGCCTGCCGCGAGTTCCCGGATCAGTTCACCGGTTTTGTGGGCATCCTCTTTCATACGGCCAAAAATTTCACTGATCTCAGTGACTCCTCCCGCTCCTTCTCCGATCTTCCGCACGGTTTCCTCTATGATAAGAGCCGTGTTTTTGGAAGCCTGGGATGAGCGCATGGCCAGATTCCGCACTTCCTGTGCCACCACGGCAAATCCTGCCCCGCTTTCTCCGGCGCGGGCTGCCTCCACTGCGGCATTGAGTGCCAGAAGATTGGTCTGAAATGCAATGTCGTCAATGGTGCTGATGATTTTCCGGGTTTGCTGACTGGCAGAGGATATGTCCTGCATCATTTCTGTCACACGGGTCACAGAACCGGCTGCCTCATTGATCCGGGTGACAGATTCCATGACAATTTTTTCTGCCGCAAGCGCGTTGTCTGCGTTTTTCCTTGTCATGCTGCTCATTTCTTCCAAAGATGCGGCAGACTGCTCCAGAGCGGCTGCCTGTTCCGAAGCTGTTTTTGCAAGATTCCGGCTGCTTTCAGTGACAGATCCGGCTGCATGGGCCATGTCTCTGTAGGCATCTCTGAGTCCGCTGATAACGCCGCGGATGGGCCGGATAACAGAGCGCCTGATAAAGACTGCGCCCAGAAGACCGGCACCAATTCCGGCCAGAGAAATGATCACCGCATTCCATACCGAGCGGTACTGCTCCTGAAGAATCAGTTCCTTCATTTCCGTGTGCAGAGTTTTTTCCTGCTGTTCCACAACAGACAGCATTCTGTCAAAAGCAGCCTGCCCCTCGCTGTATATGCGTTTGTAGGCTTCACGGGTCTGAAATTTTTCATAGTGCAGCGCAATGATTTCCCGGTAAATTTGCGCTGTTTCAGCAAACATTCCATTGAGATCTTCAACTTGGGAATGTTTTTTCAGCGATTCTGCCATCTCCTCTGTGTGAATTCCGATGTTTTTTCTGATCTGTTCCATTTCCTCAGGGTTGACCGCACCCAGAAAACGGAACACCTCCAGATGGAGTTCATACATCCCGTGCATCAGTTCATCCGCCTGTTCTGCAATATACTGAAGACGGTGATGGTTCTGGTTCATATGACGCACATTCCGGATGCCCAGTATCCCCTGAACTGCAAGGAGAAGAATCATGACAAGCAGAACAGCCTGGAGTTTTCCCTCTGTTTTCAGTCCTTTTGCAAATTTCATCTCTTTTCCCTGTCACCTGTGTTTTATTTTTCTTTTTCCAAAGCTTCCATCACTGCCCTGCTGTCAAAAATATCCTGCACGGAGAAATCTTTTTTCAGTTCGTTCTTTTCCCTCAGCATGATTTTGAATTCCTCCAGATAACCATCCATTCCGCCCTTATCCTGATTCTGCTTTTGCAGCATGTCTGCACCATGCACACGCACTCCTTCCACCATTGCCCTGAGTTCCGCATCAGAATATGCGGACTTGAAGGTCCGCTGGTTGAGCATCTGTCTGTATTCTTCCCAGTTGGCCGAATCATGGAGCCATGCAACAGCTTTGATCCATCCCCTGAAAATGTTCACGACATCCTGTTTCGGAATATTTTTCAGCACATCTGATCTTGCTCCGAAACTGTCCCGGATGCAGCCCGGATAAGTGGCACTGGTGGCAGCAACAATCCCGTTTCCCTCTTTTACTGCGCGCAGGGCATACTGATCAAAGCATACGATCGCTGGAAACCGACCGGATATAAAATTGCCCGGCAGTTCCTCCGCATCCATCTCCACAAAACTTACATCTGAAAGACGAAGACCGTTTTCGCGGAAATATTTGTACACCAGGGGAATGGCCGCATCACTGAACACACCCACAGTTTTTCCTTTCAGGGACTGCGGAGGCATATCCTTTTTCATGATAAACCGGTCGCCCCCAAAAGACCAGTCAATTTCGGCAAGAATGGTGACAGGGATATCTTCCATATGCAGCCGTACCCATACACCCGTGACCTCAATGGCAAACTCGATCCGCTTATATACCAGCGCGTTTTTCATATCTGTGTTGCTTTCATAACTGATGATTTCCACATCCGTGCCCAGTTCCTTCCAGAATCCTTTGGCAGCAGCCACATCAGCAGGTGAAAATCCTGCCCAGGGAACAACACCCAGACGTAAAGGCGCGGAATATGCCGCAGAGGAAGCAAACAGCGCAAAAACACAAAGACCCATAATCATTTTTTTCATTTCTGTTTCCTTTCTTTTCTGGCTGATGAATTTTTGATAAATTTTCAAATTTTTTTAAGGAGTTGAGTGAAATGCAAAAAGCACCTGCAAAAAACCATAACAAAATTCCCATGATTTTTCAAAGTATAAAACACAGCCCCCAAAATATTTCGGATTTTCAGTTGTCGCTGCGCGGAAAATGCGGTAATGTGTCAGTTATCAGTTATCAGTTATCAGTGTTCAGGGTTCAGGGGGCAGGGTTCAGGGGGCCAAATCAGATGATATGTGAGGAATACATGAAAAATATGCTGGTGACAGGCGGATGCGGGTTTATCGGTGCAAATTTTGTCCGGTATCTGCTTTCCGGGGAGAATTTTGGCGGAAGGGTGATCAATGCGGACAAACTGACCTATGCGGGAAATCCGGAGAGTCTGAGCGGTATCAAAGAGACATTTCCGGATCGCTATCATTTTGTCCGGGCCGATATCTGTGATTCTGCGGCTGTGGAAAGAATCATTGGGGAATACGAAATTGACTGCATCTGCCATTTTGCCGCAGAATCCCATGTGGATCGATCCATTGCAGGACCTGATGCCTTTGTTCAGACCAATATTGCGGGAACCTTCCGGCTTCTGGAACTGTGCAGAAAGCACAAAGATCAAATCCGGCTTTTCCATCATGTGAGCACAGACGAGGTTTTCGGAAGTCTGGGCAAAGAGGGATATTTTACCGAAACCACTCCGTATGATCCCAGCAGTCCCTATTCCGCGTCCAAAGCCGCCTCGGATCATCTGGTGCGCGCCTGGCACAAAACCTATGGCATTCCGGTAACAGTCTCCAACTGCTCCAACAATTACGGGCCCTACCAGTTCCCGGAAAAACTCATTCCTCTTATGATACTTAACGCACTGGAGGAAAAACCTCTGCCGGTTTACGGTCAGGGCTTGAATGTGCGGGACTGGCTGTATGTGGCGGATCACTGCCGCGCAATCCTGACCATCATGCGGAAGGGAAAAAAGGGGGAAACCTACAATGTGGGCGGACGGTGCGAAAAGCAGAACATTGAGGTGGTGAAAACCATCTGCGATATTGTGGATGAAATAAGCCCCCTGCCGGGCCGCAGAACCAGGAGGGAGCTGATCACCTTTGTGAAAGACCGTCCCGGACATGATCTGCGCTATGCCATTGACTGCACCAAACTGGAGCGGGAACTGGGATGGAAACCGGCAGAATCCTTTGAAACCGGCATACGCAAAACCGTAACATGGTTTCTGGAAAACCGGGAATGGGCGAACCGGGTGCGATCCGGAGAATATCTTTCCTGGATGCGGCAGCATTATTCAATGTAACATACGAGCAATTCAGATTTTGGATGATCCTTTCCTTTGTCCCTTTCTTCGGAGAGGGCAAAGGAAAGGATTTTTTCAGCAGTCATCATAAATAAATTGCCATGAAACCAGATGCCAGTCTTCACAGAACACTGTTTTTCAGTCTGCTGATCACGGCCTTTCTGTCCATCGGGGGGCTGGGATTTCTCTGGATGTTCCGGGAGTATCAGGAATACATGGAAGAATGCCGGATACTGAAAGAGAATTATGTGAACACCCGAAAAGAACAGATCAGAAATGAGGTCGAACAGGTTGCAGGTTATATTCATCACATGCGGAGCACGACAGAGGAAAAACTGAAGCAGGATATCCGCATTCGGGTTGATGAGGCCGCTGCTCTTGCGGAACATCTGTATAAAACATACCGGGAAAGCAAAACTCCGCAGGAAATCGGAGAGATCATAAAAGAAGCCCTGCGTCCCATCCGCTTCAATCAGGGAAGAGGCTATTATTTTGTGTATGATATGGAGGGCAAGGGTATTCTTGCTCCCCTTTCCCCTGATCTGGAAGGAAAAAACCTGTGGAATTTGCAGGACAGCAAAGGGCTTTATACCATCCGCAGATTCATTCAGCTTATCCGGGAGCAGGGAGAGGGATATCTGACATGGCACTGGTACAAGCCCGGAGAGACGGATCATATGTCTGAAAAAACCGGTTTTGCCAAATATTTTGAACCGCTGGACTGGTGGATCGGCACAGGTGACTATACAGAGGATGTGGAAAAAGACATTCAGAAAGAAGTGCTGGCCTGGATCAGACAAATCCGGTTCGGAGAGGACGGATATGTTTTTGTCTATACCTTTGATGCCATTACCCTTGCCCATTACAAACCCGAAAATATCGGCCTGAACCAGTGGGATTTCACTGACAGCGGGGAAACAAAGGTTTTGCAGGAACTTATCCGCATCTCACAGCAGGAAAATGGCGGATATCTGGAATATGTGGGAACCATCCGGCCCAGCACCGGAGAGCCTGCCTCCAAAATCACTTTTGCAAAGTCGGTTCCGGACTGGAAATGGATGGTCGGAACCGGTGTGTATGTGGATGAGATAGAACATATTCTGGCAGAAAAACAGGCTGCAATGTCTGAAGAAATCCGGAGGCATTTTTTCTTTTCCCTGCTGATACTGATCTGTGTGCTCCTGCCTGTCTGTTTTATTTCCAAATATATTTCAAAAAAAGTCCGGAAGAATTTTGAAATTTTTTCCGCATTTTTCAGCAGATCCGCAACTGAATGCATTCCCATCAGGGATGAGGAACTTTTTTTTTCGGAATTCACGCGGCTGGCCGGTTCGGCCAACCGGATGATTGAGGAGCGGAACAGGTCTGAAGCGGCTCTGAAAAAAATGGAGGAGGATCTGCAGCGATCCAGAAAAATGGAAGCCCTGGGGCGTCTGGCAGGAGGAGTGGCTCATGATCTCAACAATGTCCTGTCCGGAACCGTCAGTTATCCTGATCTCCTTCTCATGGAACTTCCGGAAGACAGCCCCATGCGGAAACAACTGCTGACCATCAAAAAATCCGGCCAGAAGGCCGCAGCCATTGTGCAGGATCTGCTGTCGCTGGCCCGCGGCGGAATCCACCATCAGGAGGTGCTGAATCTGAACCGGATCGCAGAGGATTATCTGGAATCTCCGGAACACCGGAACCTTCTCGACCATCATCCCTGTATCCGTGTGATCTCCCGGCTGGCTCCGGATCTGCTCAACATTCGCGGATCATATGCCCATCTGAAAAAGGCCGTGATGAATCTGGTTTCCAACGCAGCCCAATCCCATCGGGAGGGAGGAAGCATCACCATTTCAACGGAAAACCGCTATGTTGACCGGCCTCTGCAGGGATATGACACCATCCGGGAAGGGGATTATGCCGTACTTCGGGTCGAGGATCAGGGGCCGGGCATGTCTTCCGAAGACATGGCCCAGATATTTGAGCCTTTTTACACCAAGAAAGTCATGGGACGCAGCGGAACAGGACTGGGCATGGCTGCAGTCTGGGGAACTGTTCATGATCACGGAGGATATATTCACATGGAAAATCTGAAAGAAAAAGGCACTGCATTTGAACTTTATTTTTATGTGACCAGAGAGGAACCTCCGGATTTGACAAAGGTTCCGGTGTCCATTGCCTCTTACTGCGGAACAGGAGAGCAGATTCTGGTGGTGGATGACATGGAAGACCAGCGGGAAATTGCCCAACTGATGCTGGAAAAACTTGGATACCGGGTGCACACGGCAGCCGGGGGAGAGGAAGCCCTGGACTGGCTGAAAGAAAACAGAGCTGCTCTGGTGGTACTGGATATGATTATGGATCCGGGGATTGACGGACTGGAAACCTATAAACGGATGCTCCAAATCTGTCCGGAACAGAAAGCCGTCATCTCCAGCGGTTTTGCTGAAACCGACCGTGTAAAGACTGCCAAAGAACTGGGGGCCGGACGGTATCTGAGAAAGCCCTATACCCTGGAAAGCCTGGGAAAAGCTGTAAAAGAGGAACTGGGGGGACTGGGGATTGGGGATTAGGGACTGGGGATTGGGGACTGGGGGTTGGATGCAGAAACTGCTCCCCAATCCCTGCCCCCAATCCCCAAACCCTGCCCCCGAAAGCTGACATTTTTAACAACATAAAAAAACATTTGACAAAATATCAGAACTGTACTAAATAGTAATAATTACTGATAGATTATAATTTATTCATTTTATTGATAAATTAAATTTAAGCCCGCAGGGGGTTGGGAAACACAAAATCTTTCCATGAAGGGAGAAAAAAATGGCAGTTGAAAAAGTGGAGAAAAAAGTCGTAGCCAAGAAAAAAGATGATGCACCGGCCTTTAACATCACCGATGTCACCATCAGCAAGTCCACCGCACTAATGCTGGAGAAAGCACGCAGAGACGGTGTGGAAACCGCATTTGACCGCGCCGCATCCATGAAAGCCTGTCCCATCGGGGCGGAATCCGCATGCTGCAAACACTGCTTTATGGGGCCCTGCCGCCTCAACGCCAAAGACCCCTACAGCAAAGTGGGTGTCTGCGGTGCCACCATTGACACCTTCCAGGCCAGAAACTTCACACGTTTTGTAGCCTCCGGCTGTTCCGCACATACGGATCATGGCATGGGAATGCTGGAACTGTTCCGGGAAGTGGTCAGGGGTCATATCACAGAATACCAGATTAAAGACGTCCGGAAACTGGAGCAGGTCGCACAGTCCATTGATATTGAGACTGAAGGCAAAACCACCCAGCAGATAGCCGAAGAGCTTTACAAACAGCTTGAAGTCACCTATACCCAGGTGGAAGGCGAAATTCCCTTTGCCAAACGGGTTCCCAAAAAAACCCTGGAAGCATGGCGGAAGCTGGGCTTTGTTCCCAGAGGAGCCATGCGTGAAATCATGGAAAGCATGCACCGCACCCATATGGGCGTGGATCAGCATTATGAAAATCTGGCACAGCAGTTCAGCCGTACCGCTTTGGCGGACGGATGGGGAGGTTCCATGGTTGCCACGGAAATCTCCGACATTCTTTACGGCACACCCAGACCCATTGCTGTGGAAACTGACATGGGTGTTCTGAAAGAAGACCATGTGAACATCATTGTTCATGGTCATGAGCCCAACATGTTTGAGTCCATGCTGGTATCCTGCCAGAACCCGGTTCTGGTCAAAGCTGCCAAAGATGCAGGAGCCAAAGGCATCAACCTGGGCGGCATGTGCTGTTCCGGTGCGGAAATGATGTCCCGTCACGGTGTGCCCCATGTGGGAAACTTCATGTCCACAGAAGCTGTCATCGTCACCGGCGCAGTGGATGCGATGGTGGTGGATGTGCAGTGCATCAAACAGGGACTGGTGGAAGTCGGCAAATGCTACAACACTCCGATATTCACCACCAATTACCGGTGCAGAATTGAAGGTGCCGAGCATGTGCTGTTTGTGGATCACAAACCCAGCGAATGCACAGATGAACTGGTGATCCGGGCCATCAACCGTTTCAAAAGCCGCAAACATCCCATTGAGATTCCGCGCTATAAAAATGTGGGCATCCACGGTTTTTCCCATGAATATGTCAACTACATGCTGGGCGGAACCTTCCGGGCCTCCTACAAACCCCTCAATGACAACATCATCAACGGCAGAATCCGGGGCGTGGCCGGTGTTGTGGGCTGCACCAACCCCAGAGTCAAACAGGATTGGGTGCATGTGGAACTGGTCAAAGAACTGATCAAAAATGATGTGCTGGTGGTTCAGACCGGATGTTCCCAGGTTGCTTTGTCCAATGCCGGGCTGCTGGTTCCCGAAGCTGCACATCTGGCAGGCCCGGGACTGTCTGAGGTCTGTGAAACCGTTGGTATGCCCCCTGTTCTGGGACTGGGTTCCTGCGTGGACAACAGCCGCATTCTGATCGCGTGCTGTGAAATGGTGAAAACCGGCGGTCTGGGTGACTGTCTTGCAGATCTCCCTGTGGCCGGTGCTGCACCCGAATACATGAGTGAAAAAGCCATTTCCATTGGTCAGTATTTTGTGGCCTCCGGTGTATACACCATCTTCGGTGTCACCTTCCCCACTGTTCAGAACACCAGATTCCACAAACTGCTCTTTGATGAATTTGAATCCAAATACGGACTGGGCAAATGGGATTTTGCAGTGGATCCCTATGAGATGGCAAAAAAGATGATCGCTCATATTGACAAAAAACGCAAGGCTCTGGGCATTGACAAGGCCAGAGAGCGCGTCATGATGGACTTCGCGGATCGTCAGAAACTCGAAGCTGTCTAAGTCTAAATTCACAAAAAAATGTTATACTGCCTTCTGCGGAGTTTCAAACTCCGCAGCGGTTTGTTTTCATGCAGACAAAAAAAAGGAACCGGTTTTCCGGTTCCTTTTTTGTCTGGGTTCGTGTCAGGAAATGAAAGTCAAAACAGACACAAATGTCCGTAAAAATGCTTCCGGGACCCTTCTGCCCATGCCTTCCTGCTTTTTCCCATCCTGCCCCCTGTCTTGACACGCGCGAAAATATGCTTAATTTTTTGTGAAATATCCTGCAAGATATGCTGTCCGGTATTTTATTATTTTGTATCAAGGAGTTAAAAATGAAAATCGCATTTCCCACCATTGAGAAAACAGGAATGGAAAGCCCTGTGCATGACCATTTCGGAACCGCATGTTTTTTTATGATTGTGGATTCTGAAACCGGAGAATCCAAACTGATTGAAAATACAGATGTGCATCACAAACACGGAGACTGTCAGCCCGGAAAGTCTCTGGGATCAGAAAAAGTGGATGCTGTCATCGCGGGCGGCATCGGCAGAGGAGCTCTGAGCAAACTCGGCAGTGCCGGAATTGCCATATACCGGGGAATTGAGGGTACGGTTTCGGAAAACCTCAAACTGTTCAACGCGGGCAGACTTCCTGTATTCCCTGCAAATCAGGCATGCACTGACCATCACCATGAACATCACTGCTGCTGAAAGGAGTGTCTTATGCCGCTTTTTGATTATCTGTGCACGGAATGCGGAAAAACCAGTGAGATCCTGATGAGTTCATCGGATCAGACGCCGGTCTGTCCTGTTTGCGGAAACCGGGGCATGAAAAAACTGCTTTCCGCGCACGCATCCATTTCCGGTTCCCCGAAACATTCTCTTCCGGGTCATGGGGATACGGCCTGCTGCGGGTCGTCTCCTCATCAGGCAGGCTGCGCAGGGCCCGGCAGTTGCTGCGGAAGAAATTCCATGTAATTCAGCCGACAGAAAAACATTTCCCCCCTAATTTATGCCCTGTTCTGCTGATATGAGGCATTCCCTTTGTGGAAAAAGGGAATGCCTTTTTATTTTTCCTCCGATGTCAGCATGTTCCAGATATATCTGACAGATATTACAGCGGATACGGAACCATGTTCAGCCCCGTGCTTTCCTCCAGCCCGGCCATGAGATTCATGTTCTGCACAGCCTGACCTGCAGCGCCCTTGACCAGATTGTCAATGGCCGACACCAGAATCAGACGTTTTCCGTCCACCTTGCATCCGATGTCGCAGCAGTTTGTGCCCCGTACATGCAGGGTGTTGGGAATCCTGCCCGGTTTGCTGATGCGGATAAATTTTCTGCCTTTGTAAAAGGTTTGCAGACAGTCCCGTATATCCGTTTCTGTCACACCGGAATTCAGATTTGCATAGGTGGTGGTGAGCATACCCCGGCTCATGGGCAGCAGATGGGGGACAAAGGTGACGGAAACGGCTTTTCCGGCCTCAAGACTCAGCACCTCGTTCATTTCCGGATTGTGGCGGTGCGCTGCCACTTTGTAGGGTTTGAAGGATTCCGCGACCTCGCAGTAAAGAGAGGAAAGCGCGGGCGAGCGTCCTGCACCACTGACGCCGGATTTGGAATCGCAGATGATGGTTTCCGTATCCACCAGCCCGGCTTTGACAAGGGGAATCAGGGGCAGGAGCACAGTGGTGGGATAACAGCCCGGATTGCCGATGACATCGGCTTTGCGAATCTGGTCCGCATATACCTCGCTCAGACCATACACAGCCTTTTCCGACAAGTCTTTTGCTGTATGGGGCTGATACGCGGCCTCATAGGTCTGCACATTGCGGAAACGGAAATCCGCAGACAGATCCACGACCCTTTTTCCCTGTTTCACCAGCGCGGGGACAATTTCCATAGGCAGTTTGTGCGGAAGAGCGGTGAAAATGATGTCAGCTTTTTCACATACTGCATCCGCAGAAAAACTTTCACATTTCATATCCACAACTCCGGTCAGTGCGGGGTAAATATCACTGAAAGAAACACCCGCATACTGCCGGGAAGTAATCACCGTGAGTTCCACATCCGGATGTCCGTGCAGTATGCGCACCAGTTCCGCTCCCGCATAACCGGTCGCGCCCGCGACCCCGACTCTGATCATAAAACCTCCTTTTTATTTATTGGGTGACGTTATGCAATCTTCTGAAAAATCAGCAAGTCATTCTCTTGCACCGTCATTCCTGCGAAAGCCGGAATCCAGTGATTTCAGAATGTTCCGGATACCGGCGTTCGCCGGTACGACGATGATGCGTAACATCAGTTGTTAATGGCAACTGTTTGATATTGAAGGTTCTTCAAGGATTTTTGCGGGAAATTTTTCCGGATGCCTGCCTGCTTTTGCAGGCATGACGTCATTCCGGCGAAAGCCGGAATCCGGTGTTTCCGAAAAACAGACTGAAAAACCATATTGAATGATAAGGGAACTACTGCTCTGTCATTTCTGAATCTGTGATTTCAAAAAACCGGATTTTTCCAAAAAATC
>CAZDIU010000004.1:0-53612 GCA_964505535.1 uncultured Desulfobacterales bacterium
AATGCATTATATACATCGCCATGATCTCACTTATGCTCAGAAGATTATCAAGGTATACTGATCCAATTTTGGTTTTCTCGGGCATGATTTTTGCTTTCAGACCGGATTGCAGAAAAACAGTCATTTCCGGCTCAGAATAATGCCGATACGGGTCAGAAAGGCATGTTTCCAGACTGTCAGCAATTTTTGTGCCAAAGAAAACCAAAATTGGATCAGTATAATCGTATTTTCAAACAGGCTCTAAGACAGCTTCGGTTTTTTCTTCCGGCAGATGTGACCTGAACAATGCTGTTCCTTTCCGTTCGGAAAAACGTGCTCTGCATGTCCGGCAGTATAACAGCCTCAGTTTTTTATCTCTCCCGTAATGCATACATACGGTCAGATTGCCTGCCCCCCCTCTTGCCGTAATCGGAACATTCCTTATTCTGACAACAAAAATGTGAAAGATCCTTCATTTTTATACCTCCGAAAGAAACAGTTGCTTTTTTATCTGTTCATTGGTATATCTTTCTGAAATATATTACAGAAACTCTCGCTTTTCAACTGTTGCCGGACACAAGGTAATAATACTGTCAGGCATAAATAACATCCTTTTCAATATTTTCGATAAATCTGTTCCGCAGCCTGCTGCTTTTCCGGATCAGATCAATTTTCCTGTCAAACTTTTGTTCCACCTAAAAATTGCAATCCTCAAAAACGTTTCTGGAATAAGTATAGGATTTTAATCATAAATAATTCAAATGCAGCAGTATGGGGCATTCACGATTTTCGTGAATGCCAATTCTTCAGCTATCCGGCGCATAGCCTTGATTAACAGGCAGTTTCAAAATTTGGCTGACCATCGATTGCAATTTTTAGGAACTTTTGTTCCAGATAAATCTGCAGACCGGCCAGCCAGTCAAAACGGGAGGCTTTCAGTTCAACCAGAAAGTCAAGATCACTCTCCTTGTTCTGATTTCCTGCGGCACAGGAACCGAAAATGCCGATGCTTTTCACGCCGAATCTGTCTGCAAGAAAATTTTTGTCATCCCGCAGGGATTCAATGATTTCCTCAGCATATGAATTCATTGATCTGTCCGCCTTTTATTTATCCAAACTGAAATTATTCATCTGCCCGGAATAAAAACTTACCGGCAGCAGATAAGGACTTGGAAACTGTTTTGCCTTAAACAGAGTCGGTGACAATATCAGACCACCTGCACCTCAGGCAATGAGAAACAGCACAGCCCAAAGCAGATATTTGCCGGATACAGATTTGAAACAGTATTTCATTTGGATATGCCCTGTTATGAAATATTTCCGTACTGTCTGAAAATTTCATCTGTAAATAAAAAAGTTATGTTTTCAGTTTAAATCAGGGCAGAATTTCAACTCTCATGACACATATCACTTATTTCTGAGTCGGCTCAGCAATTCATCTTTCGGAATCTGACACCATAACGAAACCTTCCCCAATATATCCGACAGCGTTCCTTTGGCAACCGGATCATGATTGGGTATGGTGATTTTGTGTTTTCCGGAAGCAGTCTCTTTCATCAGACGGACATGACTGCCTCTCTGACGGACAACTTCATACCCCAACGTTTGAAGAAAACGGATGAGATTTTTTCCTGTGACTGCCGGGAGTTTTTCAGACATGAATTTCTCCCAAATTCATCATACCGAAAAGATACGGAACAGGATCGTAACTATCGGCGGCATCGGAATCATCCTCAAGATGCAGTGTCAGTGCCTCTTTGAGATTTTTGACCGCCTCATCAAGAGTTTTTCCCTGTGTGAAAACATCGAAATCCATGCATCTGGCACAATAATATTCCCCGTCATGATAAATTTCTGACGTGATAATTTTTTTCATTACTTCTTCTCCCCTCCATTCATAAAATAATTTTTTGACATCAGGATGAACAGACAGTTCCCTGAAGTTTGAGAACAAAAGATTTCAGCAAATTCCGAATTTTACAGTATTTTCATCAACTTTAGTCCTTTATGCATATCTGTGCAAAAAACCGCTTACGCTTACCCGATTTATAAAATTGGTTGCACTCCTTCCGGTAAATCTGCCGGGAATAAAAACTCACCGGCAACAGATAAGGATTCGGAAACTGTTTTGCCTTAAACAGAGTCGGTGACAATAACAGAACACCTGCTCCCCCGGAAATGAGAAAAAACACAGCCCAAAGCACCTATTTGCCGCATACAGATTTGAAACAATATTTCATTTGGATATGCCTTATGATGAAACAGTCCCGTACTGTCTGAAAATTTCATCTGTAAACAGAAAAGCTGTGTTTTCCTCTTCTCTGTTTTGTTTATAACAATGCAATGAAATCCTCAATGGAAAAACCTGTCCTGATTTGACTGATATTCCTTTATTAAATCAAATGCTTTATTTTTAATTTCTTCGGGACTGACCATCTTCCCCAGTTCTTTCTCATCACAGGCTCCCTCAAATGCCTCCATTGATGCATATTCCAGAGCTGAGGGATATGCGTCAGAGAGAATTTCCTTTAACTCACTGTCAGCCACATACAGTCCCCCTGATTTCCGTCTTTTATTGATATAACTGATCTCACGGGCAGAATTGCGGACAGATATTTCCCACGATCTTGTAGTCCGTTTTTCCGCTTCCTGCTTAATGATATGCAGCAGCAGAATTTTTGCAAAACTTCTGATTTTGTAAATTTTATCATCCCGGCTCATTTCTTCCATTTCTCCGATCAGGATCATCGCCTCATGATATTTTCCATGTTCAATATGTGATCGCAATTCCTGCAGTTCTTCCATGATATCCATCCTTTTTTGTCTGTTTTTATTCGGATTCGGTATGTTGAATCTCTTTTGGGCAATATTCCCCGCCAATTGCAGACGGCCTGTTTTTTTATAATAATTTCAATCCGCAGTTCTTTTCACCGGAAAAGTTGTGGAAATTTCTTCGGGAAACTGTTCCTCTTCAATGCAAAGATCAACAGCTTCCCTGATGTTCTCCAGAGCCTCGTTTATTGCATGCCTGTAACTTCGGCATCCTTTGAAAACAGGACATTCGACAATGAAAACACCATCTGCATCCTGTTCGATAATAACCGGATAATGTTTTTTTAACATCCTGATTTCCCCCCGAAACGATTCCAAATCCGCCGGATATGCTGATGCCCTGACAACATCAAAACACCTGCCGCACCCATAACAAAAAATACCATTCCGGCAGTCAGCAGATATTCTGATACAAATTTTAGGTGATATTTCATTTGGATATATTGTCTGAAATCATAAAACTCTTTTTGTTTCCTTACTACAGATACAGACTGCCATAAATGTAAGATCAATGCCGTTTCCTTAAGGAAAAAATTCCCCTCCCCCGGTGGGAGAGGCAGGGTAAAATCAGCGGTTTTCACCCTCCCCCCGCCCCTCCCTCAAGGGAGGGGAGAAAGCCGTCAACCGGTTTGACCCACTACCAATGCAAGATACACATTCTTATGCTAACCAAAGCCGGAGACTGAATCTGATTTTCAAATCATACGCTGAATATTTATTTCCTGAGCTGAACCAGCAGTTGCAGTTCATCTGCAAAAAAATCCGGTTCAGTTCCATTATGATTTTTCATTCCAAGAATAATTTTGTTTTTGACCCCCATACCCATATGCTCAACATATCCGTAATCTTTCATAGTCTGAATAAGAATGGGATTTCTGGGAATTCGCAATCCCTGCTTCATCCGTTCCACTGTGACATTGTTGGGCAATGCTCCGGGACTTACAATCTCCATGCGATCAGCATATAAGGAAACTTCAACATCCGGAGGACGTGTCCAATCCCGGTGAACAAAGGCATTGATAACCGCTTCCCTCACGGCTTCCGGAGGATAATCCCAGACAATTTTCCGTGTCAGCATATCTTGGGACAGTCTTTCGCAGGATGCATGCTGCCTTGCTTTGGACATCAGCAAATCAAGAAGTCCGTCTTCAATATGCTCTCCGATTTCATTCCACAATCCGACCAAAGGGCCGTCAAGTGAGGCTCTGTCTTTTGTATCATAATCTTTTTCAATGCCCGGAAATACAGTCCATTCCAGTCCGGCCTGCGGAAGAAAACGCCGGGGTTTGCGGCCAAAAAGAATCAGACCTGCAATTGTGCACATGTTTTTTCCATTATGAACAGTCATGTATTCCATATTTGCAAGAAGCTGCATCCATTCATCATCATTTTGCGGCAGTGTATTCAGTTTCCTTACTCTTCCAAAATAGTCTTTGATACGCCTCAGATCCAGTTGGGAAAAACCTGTTCCTGACACAGGAAGGGTTTCCACATGGAGAAAACCGCGTTCCTGAAACAGCCTCATCTGTTCTTCACGGGTTGCAGGTCTGGAAGTGGAGCCGACCCGGATGTATACACTTTCCTGTCCTGAATGCCGCAGAACATAGGGTTTTGAGATTCCTGCATCTACGGCAATAATGGCAATTTTTTTGTCATCTATCTGGTATTCCTCATAATAGGGGATAATTCGGGGATGAATGAGATGGGTGCAGACATTCATTACCCATTGTTCCATATCCTTCCGCCTGATTCCGGACACAGAACCGTCATCATTTACGCCAACCAGGATTTTTCCGCCTTTGAAATTCAGAAAAGCAACCATCTCTTTTGCCAGTTGTTCAGATCTGATTCCGTCCTGTTTGAATTCAATGCCGGAATTTTCTCCGTTTTTAATACATGTCAATATCTCTTCGGATTTCATTTCACTTTCACCAAAATGACACTTTCTTTATATAAAGCCTCAACTGTTTTATAATGGAACAGGAAACTGCTTTGATTTATACTTATGCACTGACAATATCAAAAAATTTGCTGCACCGATAACAGGAAATCCCCTTCCGGCAGTCAGCAGATATTCTGATACAGATTTTGGGTGATATTTCATTTTGTCAGTTTTCCGCCATTGTCAGTGTTCTGTCTCCTTCCCGCCCTTTTCGGCCAGTTCCATCAGTTTCTGCTCCAGTTCTGCAAGTTTCTGCTCCACCATTTCCTTTGAAAACAAACCGCTGGCCAGCAGTTGTCTGTATGTTTTGATTTCGCCCCGTACTTCCCCTTCCTTTCGCAGTCTTTCGGCAACTGTCATAATGACCTCCCTTCTGTCTTCATCCATCACCTGAATCAGTTTTGTCTCTGTTTCTTCCGGATCAATATCGTCCCGCACCTCATACACATAGCGGAGCACGGTTTCAAGATATTCCATGCCGGTTGTCTTCCGTGAGAGCTGTGCAGACAGGGGAAGCATCCGGTCAAAATGATCCCCGAAATCCGGCAGAAATATCCTGCGCATGACATGCACAAAGATCCGGAGGGTGATGATTCCTTTTATGTCCGCATCCGTGAATGCGGACAGATCCCTGAGCATGTATCTGAATCTGGGAACATATTCCGATATTCTTTCCGCTCCGTCAATCATGTCCTGAAACTGCGTGCCGGTGGTCCATCTTTCCGATCCGTGATAAAACAGGACGGGAACAATTCCCGGAAGTCTGCATTCTCCGGGATTCTGCTTCACCCACAGACAAACCATTCAACAGTCTTCCGCAGTCCTTCGGACAGATCGGTTTCTGCCTTCCATCCAAGCATTTTCTGGGCTTTTGAGGTGTCTGAAAAATTACGGCGGACATCGCCAAGTCTTGGAGCCATATGATTTAGCTGAATATCCGCATATCCGAAATCTGCCAAAATGACAAGAAGTTTGGCAGTCAGCTCACTTACGGTGGTTTCCGCACTGGTGGCTATCTGAAAAATTTCCCCTCCGATGTTTTCTTTGCTGGCGGCAAGACGAATTGCCCGAATCAGATCCCCGATATAAATAAAATCCCGTGTCTGGTTTCCATCTCCGTAAATTTTCAGCGTCTCTCCGCTCATTGCCTGCCGGATAAATTTTGCCACCACGCTGTTTTTATGACCGGAACCTGGGCCATAGACATTGCCGAAGCGCAGTGCTATGGTTTCCAGCCCGAAGGTTCTGCAATATGCCGAACAGTATCCTTCCCCGGCCAGTTTACTCGCACCGTAAGGGGATACCGGATGCGGGGCCAGGTTTTCATGAATCGGCGGCTCACATTCTCCCACGGGAGCGCCGCTGGATGCAAAAACAAAGCGTTTGACACCTTTCTGTCTTGCTGCTTCGAGCATATTGAAGGTCCCGATGACATTGGCCTCCATATCAGCTCTTGGATTTTCAACAGAAGGAGCGACACCTGTGTTTGCAGCAAGATGAACAATCACATCAATGTTTTCACAGCATTTCAGGCAGGTGGAAAAATTTTTTATATCTCCCACAATGAGTTGAGGACTGAGAACCGAGGGAGAAGGGCTTAGGGAATCAGATGAGAGTTCTGTGAATTTGCAGAGTTGAGCCAGGTCTTCGCGTGTGCCCACAGAAAGATTGTCCAGGACGCGGATAAGATGACAGCGTTCAGAGATAAGATTTCTGATAAGACTTGTGCCGATAAAACCGCAGCCTCCGGTAATCAGCCACCTGTGTTTTAAGCCCATTTCACGCCTCTGAAAATGGAATCTCTGTTTATATTTTGTTTATGCCGAATCACTGTTTCCATCATCTGAACAAGCACATCATCTGTAAGATAATGAGGCTTTAATCCCAGTTCAAGGAGTCCTGTATGAGCAGGATTGTAATAATGTTCTTCTGCTTCTTTCCGGGGATTTTCCATCTGCTTAATTTCAACATTCAATCCCAATTGTTTGCCCACCCTCTGCACCCGGTCTGCCAACTCATTGACAGAAAATGTTTCAGCAAACTGATTGAAAATTCTGAGTTCACCCTGTTTTGCAGGATTTTCCAGAGAAAGCCGTACACAGTTTAATGTATCTTTGATATTCAGATACCCCCTGGTCTGCCCGCCTTTTCCGTAAACCGTCAGCGGATAACCGCAGACAGCCTGCACCGCAAAGCGGTTCAGCACGGTTCCGAACAGTTCGTCATAATTGAAGAACGGAAATAATTCTTCATTCTCTTTGTTCTCATCTGTAATCAGGCCGTAAACCGGCCCCTGCATCAGGTCGGTTACGCGAATTCCCCACATCCGCACATAAAACCAGAGCAGATCCGTATCCATGATTTTTGTGGTATGGTACAGGCTGCCTGCCTGTCTCGGATACAGAAATTTGTGTTTTCTGCCTTTGTGTTCAATATCAATCCAGCCTTCCTCAATGTCAATATTCGGAGTTCCGTACTCTCCCATAGTGCCAAGTTTGACAATATGGACATTCGGGCAGAACTGACGCACAGCAAAAATGAGATTTGCTGTTACATCAAGATTGTTCTGCAACGTCAGCATGGCTGCCCGGCGGTTCAGCATGGAATAGGGAGCGGACGGCTGTTCCGCATAATGGACAATTCCATCCGGTCTGAATTGCTGAAAAATTTCTTCCACAAAATCCCATTCTGCCAGATCGCCGATAAATACCGGAATCTTAAATCCGGAAAGTGATTCCCATATTTCAGAACGTTTATGAAGGTTCGGCACTTCAAACAGGGCTTCCGTATTTTCTTCTCTGCACAACCGTCTGCGGAGATAATTATCCGCAACTGCCACTTCATGTCCCCTTGCAGTAAGATTCATGGCCGTTGGCCATCCCAGATAGCCGTCACCCCCAAGTATCAGAATACGCATAATTTTTTTACCTCTTTTCAATAGAGCAATGCCATTTTTTGGCTTTTATACTACACATCGGGCCAGTACCGTTCCGCAGGCAGACCTTTTTCTTTTTCCTCCAGCAGCCTGTTCTTCCGGAGAAAATCTGACAACTGTGCCTGAGTCATAAGGGGTTCATTGCCGGAATGATAGGGCTTGGCAACTTCTCTGGAAATAATTTCAGGATAGTTGTATTTGCCATTTTTGGACATGAATGCGGGCAGCACCACAAAATACTGCGGGAGTTCCCATGTCCGCCTTGTTTCTTCCTCACTCATAAGTTCCTCATACATTTTTTCACCCGGTTTTTTTCCAATGGTCTGAATTTCAATATCCTCCGGACGATGGCCGTATAAAGGGGCAAGTTCCCGAATCATCACTTCTGCCAAATCTTTTATCGCGATTACCGGCATTTTGGTTACAAATACTTCACCGCCCTGGGCAAGATAGGCAGAGTCAATCACCAGTGCCACCGCTTCCTGAATGCTCATAATAAAGCGGGTCATACCCTGATCCGTGATGGTGACAGCCCCTCCCTGACGAATCTGCTCACGGAAAATGGGAACCACGGAGCCGCGGGACCCCATGACATTTCCGAAACGCGTGGATGCAAAAATGGTTTTTCCGTTTCGCTGTCTGCTGTCTGCGGCAGTCATGAGCCTCTCCCCCATAAGCTTTGAAGTGCCCATGACATTGGTGGGATTGACCGCCTTGTCCGAACTGGTGAAAATCACCCGTTCCACATGATTGTCCTGCGCTGCCAGAATGATATTCTGCACACCGAGGATATTGGTCTGAACAGCCTCAAACGGGGATCTTTCACACAGAATCACATGTTTATAGGCAGCCGTGTGGAAGACAATGTCAATATCCTGCATGATACGCGTCAGTTTTGCTCTGTCACGGACATCTGCCATAAAAAAACTTGCATCGCTGTGTTTTGAAAACCGCTGCTCCAGAAAAAACAGATCGCTTTCATTGTTATCCACAGCAACCAGTTCAATGGCATGCTCTTCCAGCAGTTGGCGCACAAGCTCCCTCCCCACTGTTCCGCATGCACCTGTAACAAGTATCCGTTTTTTTGAAAAAAAACTTTTTGTGTTCATTCTAATCCCCTCTTTTCAAAGCCTGAAAATTTCTGACTCATCCAAATCTGAGACAGACATTAGTGTAACCGGATGACCAAATCAATGGGTTGCCAAATGTATTCAGGGGCAGGAAAAATCCGCCATTGCCACACTGCAAATGATTCGGGTATTACTGTCTGAACTCACACTGAGCAATCAGAAATCTTCTTACGCTTGCTGCAATGCCTGAATATCAGGAAGATCAGCTGCACGTCAGGAATTTTTTTTCTGTCAGATGCTCCGGTTTAACTATCGGGATCACTGTGTCATCAATCTGTGACCGAATCGGACAGTGGGCCTGCACTGCATATTCTGATATATCATTTCCCTGATTTCTGTATCCGATGCCTGCGGGCATTTCTGCCTGAAATATGCATTTTTAAGACTGAAACAGAGATCAGTGATCTGAAGTGTTTTATTGACTGATGTTACGCCTCAGACCGTTTTCCCCCTTTATTAAAGGGGGATTAAGGGGGATTTTTCACTGACTGCCGGCAAATCCCACCTGCCCCCCTTTGCAAAAAGGGGGGTATTCCATGCCGATGGCGTAACATCAGTTACTTCATATTGCTCTGCCGCAGTGACTGATGCTGATAATCCACGTTTCAAAATTTATTGAAAATACAGAACGCTGATTTACCATGAATATGGTGGAATCTGAACCCCGCCGGAGTCGGTCAGAATCCCCCCTGCTTCCTGTTCCAGATGCACCACATACAGAAACGAAACCCGGTTCAATCCATTTCAGGGTTGAAGAATACGATAACAATATGCTGCAGCCCCAGTTCCATCATCTTGATTTCATTCGCAAACCAGCCCATCAGATTCTTTTTTAAACCGTTTTTTGCAGGAAAGGCATTCCAGATTTTCTGTCAGGCGGTCTCCGCATTCGCATACCCACCCGATCTGATTTGCCGGATTTCCCACCACCAGTGCATAATCCGGAACATTCCGGTTTACCACTGCTCCGGCTCCGATAAAGCAGTACTTACCTAAAACAGTACCGCAGACAACTGTGGCATTGGCTCCGATGGTGGCTCCCTTTTTCACCAGTGTGGGTTTTGCCTGATCCATTTTCCGGATTTCTGCTCTGGGATTGTAAACATTGGTAAACACCATGCTCGGGCCGCAGAACACACCATCTTCCAATGTCACTCCCTTATAAACAGAAACATTGTTCTGAATCTTGCAGTTGCTCCCTATGCTTACATCCGGACCAATGACCACGTTCTGGCCGATGTTACAGTTTTCACCAATCCGTGATCCGGGAAGAATATGGGAAAAATGCCAGATTTTTGTGCCTTTTCCAATGGCTGTGTCTTTTTCAATTATGGCTGAGGCATGGGACTGGAACAGTCCTGAATCACTACGTTCCGATTTTTCAGCATTCTGATCGTTCACAGACATTGCATTGGATTGTCTGTCCAGAGATTTCTGTGCTGCATTTAATACCCTGAGAACCCGGACACCCTCTCTGCCATCGGTCAGGGGGGGCGTGTTTTTTGCCATACATTCAAGAAAATGCTGACATTCCAGTTTCAGGGGTTCATCCTGCGGAACATCCACGCGCTGTGCGTCTCCCTTTACCGGCACAGGTGCATTATTCTGCCAATTGATCTGATGGGGACAGAGAAGCAGTTTGTCCTCCCAGGGCAGGGTGTCGTCAAACACGGCCATTTTTCTGTCACCCACCACCACCAGTTTCTGCTCCTTAAAGGGATGCAGCCAGGAAACAAAAATATGTGCCCGGATTCCGGAGGGAAACTCCATATGAGTGGTGGTGACATCCGCTATTTTTTTATGAAGGTAATTGCCTCCTGTGGCAAAAACATTTTCCGGTTCTTCCCCTGCCAGAGCCAGAATCATGGATATGTCATGGGGAGCAAATGACCAGAGAATATTTTCCTCCCGCCGGATTTTTCCCAGATTCAGGCGGTGGGAATAGATATAATTGATGCGCCCCAGTTCACCGGAAGCGCAAACCTGTTTCAGTTTTACAAAAACCGGATGATATTGCAGCAGATGCCCCACCATCAGCACCCGGTTTCTGTCCTGTGCCAGTGCAATGAGTTCCTGTCCCTGTTCCTCATGCAGAACCAGGGGTTTTTCCACATACACATGCTTCCCGGCCAGAAGCGCCTCTCTTGCCAGGGTGAAATGGGTTTCCGCTGGCGTGGCTATCACCACTCCATCAACATCTTTGTCTGACAAGACCTGATTCAGTGAAATGCAGGTTTCCAGACCGGGATACTGTTTTTGAAAACTGCTGAGCACCAGCTCGTTTTTGTCACAGATCAGCTTCAGCATACCGAGCTGATGATAATTCCGGATAAGGTTTTTCCCCCAGTATCCGCTGCCGATAACCGCTATATTTGCCCTGTCTGTCATAATCATACTCCCGACTTTCCGTTCATGCCTCAAAAATTTCTGCAATTCGTGCCTGATCGGACTGACTTATATCGATTCTCCATTGATTCGATGCAATACTTTCCTTTTCCGGCAGCGGGTCAGGGGAGTGCCGGACTGAAAGTCCGGCTCCGGGTCTGAAACTGTTTCACCGGCCCGAACTTTCAGTTTGGGACTCCTTCGTGTCCGCGTCAGCGGCATCGGTGCGGAGAGCGGAAACAGCAGGTGAATATTGCATGAATTCAATGGCGAATTGGTATTATACAGGGATCCGTGAGAAATCCCATAATCCGTTTTTTATTCCCGCCTAATCGGTCAGCCGTTTTTCAGGTTCCTTCTGCATATGCATGAGACTGTGCAAAGCAGAATGGAACCTGTGCATTGACGCAGCTCCGCACCGTGAGTTACATCGGAAAAATTTTTTCCGTTCATTTCTGAATGTTCGCCCTGTTCCCAGGCATTTTTTTACAGTATTTTTGATGATCCCGTAAAAAGTCAGAAATCCGTCACTCCGGCGAAAGACGGAGTCCAGAACGGCATGAAATTACTGGATTCCGGCTTATGCCGGAATGACGAAAAAATTGAAGTTCCGGCTTTTTACGAGATCATCATATTAGCAGTTTATGCGTTACGCAGTTGACAAGAAAGTCAATCCTGAAACCCTGAGGGTTTTCAAAACCCTCAGGGTTTATCCGATCAACTGCGTAACTCCCACAGTTATAAAATTTTTGTCCGAAAAATCCTAATGGTTCCAAAACCCTCATGGTTTCAGTATAATATTTTTTTTAAAAAAATCTGTATGGTTTTCTGATATTTTGGTTACACAGTAACACAGACGGTAAAACAAATCAATGGGGTGTCAAGTGTATTCAGCGGCGGGAAAAATTCGCGATTGACAGACTGCTTCCCCTTTATGGCAACATTTCAGCACCCTGCACCCACGCGGATCTGACAGTCTCATGTTTTTTCTCCAAAAAGGCAGAGGGGCGTGCGCATCCGACCGGATTTTTTGTGTAAAACTGACAACACCCTGTTTTCATGACAAATACAAAAAAATATTGATTTTTTGTCATTTTTCATGTAATTGTCGGAACAATGAACAATGATCGATCAGTTTGAACCGTCAACGGATACTCTCTGATTTCCCCCAGAGGACAGAGAGAAATATCCGCAGGTTTCAGAAATGTGTGCCTGAAAAAAAGACGGTTTTGAGAAGACAGTCTTTTTCTTAAGAACAGAAGCGGTTCTGCGCTTCTCTGCCGTACAGGGCCATCGTCAAACTGAGCGGATATGATGACTGTCTGAAGAAACCTTTTGCAAACAACGAACTGTTTTCAAAAATCCGCAGGGTTCGGAAAAATCGGGTGCGGAAGACAACTCATCGGATAATGCGATTCCCCGCTGAAACGGAATGTTGAAAACAGAACAAATCCAACTTCAGGAATAAGGGACGAAATAAATGAAAAACACTGTAATGTACGGCGCATTGCCCATGTTCTGGATGTCAGTGGCATTCTTCTGGCCGCTGCGGTATGCGGAAGCCCTGATGGAGAGTTTATGGCCCCGTGAAAGATTGCTGCTGAACTCACCGGACCGGGGGTATCACTGCCATGATGGTCGGGGAAGAGAATACTGGATGTGGTAACTGTTCGGCATTGCTGAAAAAATTCAGCAAATAAATGTGATGCCGATTTCCCATTGGTTTTCTGTCATACAGTCAGATTTTTCTGTCTGATTGCAGGATATTGCTTTTTTCAGAAGCATGTTTTCAACACCGATTCGGTATGAATCCCTGCATTGGGTGTCAGGTGGCCCATGCCTGCCTGGCATCCTGTCTCACGGATTCGTGTGCACGGACTTTTCATCCTGACCCGGCAGTTTGCTGATCAGCGCGTCTACCATTGTGGCTTTTGGTCTCAGCCATCACCCGGATATGAATGCCCTCTGCCCCGCACAGCCTCCGCTTGGTTTTTTTCTGTCCGCATCCCATTCTGCCTGAAACCCTTCCCTCCCTGCGAGAGACAATGCTGCTGACTTAACAAAATATTCCCCTCCCCTCGCGGGAGGGGAGTCTTAAGGCAGCAGCACTGCCTGCGAGAGAGACGGGAGAAGGATCAAAAAAAATTTTCCTTCGGCAGCATCGCTTTTTTGAGTTGCTTTGTCTGCAGGCCTATATTACAGATAAAAAAGCTGTACCGTCAGCAGGAAAGAAGTCCGGAAGGGAAATTTTCCGGATGCAGAAATTTTCCTTCAATATTTTGAATTTATTATTTCAAAAAGCTGCAAAAGCAGATTTTGGTTTTTGGGGAAGACATCTATGAAACATGAGGCAGTGGGAGATTTTTATTTTGTCTGTCATGAACTCCGTCCAGCCGGAGAGACGGAAATCTTTGATCGCATTGAACAGAGTGCCATTTATGAGGTAATCAAGATCATTGACGGCATTCCGCTCTTTTTTGAGGCCCATATGGACAGACTCAAACATTCGGCAGAACTTGGTGCCGGGCAGATAGAAAAAAATGATTCAGAGATACAGGAGGAAATACATGCCCTGGTCGAAAAAAACCGGAAAGATCATATCAATGTCAAACTGATCTGCTGCCGGGAGGAGGAAAGAGAACTGTTTCTCACCTATTTCATCCGTTCCGAATATCCGGGACCGGATGTGTATGCAAAGGGAATCCGTACCGTTCTGTATGGAGGAGAACGGGAAATGCCCAATATCAAAACCTTAAAGGACTCTTTCCGCACCAGGGTTGAGGGGATACGGGAAAAAACCGGGGCATATGAGGCCCTGCTGGTGGATCAGAACGGATATGTCACAGAAGGGAGCAGATCAAACATTTTTTTTGTCAAGCAGGAGGAAATCTTCACGCCCCCGGCCGGAACAGTCCTGCTGGGCGTGACACGTCAGCATGTGGTGAAAATCTGCAAAACCCTGGGCCTGAATTTCAGTGAACGTCCCATGCACACCGCAGAACTTGGGGAAATTGACGGAGCATTTATCACAGGAACCACAGTGGATGTGCTGCCGGTTTCCCATGTGGATGAGATTTTTCTTCCCTCAGTTTCCCATCCGCTTATCCAAAAGATTGTCAGCACATTTGCAAAGGAGATCAGCATGTATATCAGGGAAAGGAAAAGCTGATTTGGCTCCGGATCCCTGCAGATAAGGGATCGGAAAACAGCAATCCCGGGTTTGCTCAATGGCTGTGTGCAGGGAGGGTATACCGGAACTGACAGCCCGGATCACTTTTTTGTTTGCCATAATGTTTAAAAAAATATAAACAGTGTTCATTTTGAAACTTGGTTGACACTTCGGATTTCAGGAACGCGGCGGAGCATCCGGATAATGAGACATTCTCATGACAAACAGATATTCCGAATCCTTTTTCAGATGCTGATGATTGGAGGTCTGCTGCTCAGCGGATGCAGTCCCGGTCCGCGTCTGTCCGGCCAGTTGCTGAGCCGATGTGTGATCCAGGGCGATTTTCCGCGTTCCGTGGCAGTGCTTCCCTTCCGCGATCTGACCGGGACAGAAGGGATTGCCCAGTTGGTGCGGGTCAGTTTTTACAATCACCTCAGTTCGCTGCCTTACCGGGATGTGGAACTGCAGATGGTGGATCTGCGGCTTCGGGAAAAGCGGCTGGATGGCCATAATGCCATTGCAAAGACATCGGTAAAGGAACTGGGAAAAATACTGGGATGCGATGCAGTGGTTTTCGGAACAGTGTATGAGTTTCAGCGGATTTTCGCGGGATTCTACTCTTCCATGAATGTGGGCGCATCGGTAAACATCTGGGATACCCGGACCGGAAACAAAATCTGGAGCGACCGTTATACGGCACGGAGCCATGAAGGCGGGATCCCCATCACCCTGCTGGACATTCCCATGATCACAGTCCGATCCGGACTGAACCTGACAGACGATGTGAAACTGCAGGCCGTGGAAGAACTGACCCGTCATCTGACCGGCAATATTCCCAGACCGGGTGTCTTTCCCGTCAGCCGGCACAGATCTTTGGCATATGAACTGCAGGCCGGGGCCTTTTTTGAACCCGAACGGGCCGCCCGCTTTCAGGAAGCGCTGCAGGGCAAAGGTTTTCCGGCTTTCATCCGCAGAAACACCGACGAGCGGGGGGAACTCTGGCACCGGGTTTTTGTGGGTCCCTATCCGGACAGAGATCAGGCCCTGCAGGTGAAGAAAGAGGTGGAGCATGCCTTTGGGGCCGACTGTTTCATTTCCCGGCAGAATTCCTGAAGACAGGGTCCGGAGAGGGGAAACCCGGACACCGCTTCTGTTTCCTGAACAGGAACTTACGTTGACTTCCCTTAAACAGACTGATAAGATAAAAAATTATGGTACCAGGAAATATTGTGGAATACATAGACCGGCAGAAGATTGTGTGCGCTGCCGTGCTGGAAATAAAAAATGAACGGCTCCGTCTTCTGACTGAAAACAACCGTGAGGTCAAACTTTCGGTATCCCGGCTTTCTCACAGGGGAAAAATGAGTGTCAGCCTCTCAGCAGGCAGGGACAGGATCTCTGATTTCCTGAAAGAGCGGGCAGCGCAGCGGAAAACCCTGGCTGAAGGCATTGACATCCGCGAACTGTGGGAAGTGCTGAGCCCCGAGCAGGAATGGATTGATCTGCAGACCATGACCGCCTTCTGCTTTCCGGATTCTCCCACAGACGATCATGAATCTGCCGTAATTCGGGCTTTGTTTGCCGACCGGCTGTATTTCCGGTTCAATCATGATCAGTTTTTTCCCCATACAGAAGAACAGGTGGATCAGATAAACGCCAAAATCAGAGAGGAGGAACGGAAACGGCGGATTACGGAAAGCGGGGGAGACTGGGTCAGGAGCATTCTGTCCGATCCGGGCACAGATTCCCGCACTGTCCTGCCCCGGCTTACGGAAGAACAGCAGGAATGGATCAGAATTCTGCAGTCCTGTTATCTGTTTGAAAAGGAAAGTCCGCACTGGGAACTGGGCAGGGACATGCTGGCAAGAGCCGGCATCAGTGACACGGAAAACCTCTTCCGTTTTTTTGTCAAAATCGGTATATGGGATTCGGATGAAAACATTGATCTGCACCGTTACGGCGTTCCCACTGACTTTCCTGAAAGAATCATGGAATGCATCACCCCTCGGCTCCCTTTTTCTGCAGCCTCGTCCGCAGACAGCCGACGCAGAGATCTGACCGGGCTTCCCATCATCACCATTGACGGTCAGGCCACTCTGGATTTTGATGATGCCCTGAGCCTGGAGAAAAAAGAGGATCATTATGTGCTTGGCGTCCATATCGCGGATGTGGGACATTTTGTGGAAAAAGGAAGTCCCCTGGATCGGGAGGCTGTGCAGCGGGGCAGCTCCATCTATATGCCGGATCGCAGGATATCCATGCTTCCGCCGTGTCTGGCTGAAGATCAGTGCAGTCTGAAGGCCGGAGAAATCCGGCCGGCCACCACCACCCTGATCCGGCTTCGGCCCTCAGGGGACATTATCAGTTCCGAGGTCTGTTCCAGTATAATCCGGGTGGCACGGCAGCTTACCTATCATGAAGTGAACTGCATGGTTGAGGAGGACAGCGATATTGCCATCCTGTATGACATCGCGCGCCAGTTCCGGAAAAGAAGACTTGCCGACGGAGCTGTGCAGATATCCCTGCCGGAAATCAATGTCTGGATGGATGATCGCGGGGAACTGACTGTCACCCGGATCAACCGGGAAAGTCCGGGCAGGATGCTGGTGGCCGAAATCATGATCCTGGCCAACTGGATCAACGCGGGGTTTCTTGCGGAAAACCGGATGCCCGCGATTTTCCGATCCCAGCCGTCACCGCGGGAACGACTGTACAAAGAGGATGAGGGCTCCCTTTTTCAGAACTGGATGCAGCGCAAACTGCTGAGCCGCTTTGTCCTGAGCACAGAACCGGAATATCATTCAGGACTGGGGCTGGATGCCTATGTCACAGTCACATCCCCCATCCGGAAATACTCGGATCTGATTACCCAGCGCCAGATCCGGGCTGTGTTCGGTTTGAACAGCCCCTATTCCGCGGAGGAGGTTCAGCAGACCATCCATTCCCTCGAACTCCCCATGAGTTATGTCTCCAAACTTCAGAACCGGCGGAAACATTACTGGCTGCTGAAATATCTGGAAAGGAAAACCGGTCAGAAAGAGGAAGCCATTGTTCTGGGAAAAAGGAGAAACTCCTATCAGGTGCTGATGACGGAATATATGATCGAATGCACCATCCCCGCAACCGGGGGTATCAGCCTGAAGCCCGAGGATGTGATACAGGTGACCATACAGCATGTGGATGCCAGAAAAGAAATTCTGAACGTCTTCATGGGGTGAATTGCAGGGATCAGCGGAGAGCCTGCAGCACTGCCGGTGATCGGTAATCTGAAAAAACACACAGACTGTTTACGGGTGACGGTTCACTGACAGAGGGGCGCATGTTTGCTTCAGTTCTTTTCAGAAGAATTTTCTTTTCCCTTGTGCTGATCAGCCTGAGCCTGGATCTGCTGCTGATTTTCCACTGCACATGGCTGACAGAGCAGTATGTTCAGGAAGCGAAGCATGCGGACCCCATCCGGAATATCAGACTGATCGCGCAAATGATCAGTCAGCAGACTGGTGAAAAAATTTCCGGGAAAGCGGATGCTTCCGGCAAAACACTGTCATCCGAATTCCGGCGCTTACTGTCAGAAAAAAAAATCGGAAACACAGGGTATGTATTCATCTTTGACAGCGGACTGCATCTCATTTTCCACCCGGATCCCCGGGTGAAAAAAATTCCGGTCCCTGATCCGGGCAGAAAGCTGCCTCCCCCTGAACACCCGCAAACAGATGAATCTGTTGTTTCCTGTTTTTCGGACAGGGGAAAAACTGTCTGGATGACATATATAAAAGAACGCGCATGGTATCTTGCCTTATCCATGGATGCGGATGAGGCGGAACACCGCTGCATAAAATTCCGGAACCGGATTCTCTTATCCTTTTTTGCGGCAGAAATCCTGTTTCTGCTGATATGCGCGCTCCTGCTGCACGCTTTTCTCTGGCCATTGAAATATCTTCAGGATATGGCAGCCGAATTTATGCTGACCCCCGGTCTTTCCGAAAGGGGTTTTGTCGCGGACAGGGGAGAAATCGGCATTCTGTCATGGGCCCTGCACCGCATGACAGCGCAGATCCGGGAAAACATGCGGAAAATCAAACTCCTTGAGCGTGAACGTGCAAACCTGATCCGCTCCAATGAGCGGGCCAGGGAGCGGGCCTATGAGATGGGCAAAAGCAGGGAAAAACTGGAATGGAAAATGCGGATGTACCGGGATGCCGAGGCTGCCCTGCGGCAGAGTGAGGAACGGTACCGTTCCATGCTGGAAAATATCGAAGAGTGCTTTTATGAAGCGGATCTGCTCGGCAACCTGGTTTTTTTCAATGATGCGCTCTGCCGCATGCTGGGATACAGCAAGGAAGAGCTCCTGGCCATGAATTTCCGGGATTTTATGGAAGAAAGCACCGCGGAGAAAGCGGAAAAGACCTTCACAAAGGCATTTGAAACCGGAATACCGGCCAAAGGTTTTGAGTGGACCCTCATCCGCAAAGACGGTTCCTCCTGCTATGTGGAAATCTCGGTTTTTCTCATCAGGGATGAGAAAGGTGAAATTCTTGGGTTTCGGGGGGTTGCCCGCAATATCAGCGATCTGCTCTACCTGATTTACCATGATTCTCTCACCGGTCTTTACAACCGCAAAGCTTTCTTCCAAAAACTTAAGGAAACACTGGCCTATGCCCGCCGGGACAATAATGAGAAAAACATTTTTTACATGGATCTGGACAGATTCAAACAGGTCAACGATGATTACGGCCATGATGTGGGCGATGAGATTCTCAAGGAGGTGGCTGCCCGCCTGAAAAGCACTTTGCGGGAAACTGATCACATCTGCAGGCTCGGCGGAGATGAATTTACCGTGATTCTGAACAATACGGCCAATTCCAATCCCGCGGAAGCAGCCCGCCGGATTATCGAAAGTCTTTCCCGTCCCTACATTGTAAAGGAACACCTGATTGATTTCATCACCCCCAGCATCGGCATCAGCACATATCCCAGGGATGCCGCGGATGTGGAAACCCTGGTAAAATGCGCGGATATGGCCATGTACGCGTCCAAAAAACACAGGGGATGTTTCACTTTCTACGGCAAATCCCTGGAAGATGCGGAAGAACCCAAAGGGAATAACGCACAATCTTTATGATGTTATTGACTTTTTCTGATTTCTGTGGAATGAATAGTCAGCCCCTTTTTATATACGGGTGCCTTTTTGTCCTTTTTATGTATGACTGTCTGAAACAACAGCAAATTTTTGGGAGATTCAGAAAATGGCGGAATTTGAGCATCCTCATCATGAAGACATCAGCGGGGAAATGTGGCAGAAAGTTGACAGTATTATTGCGGAACATGCGGGCCTGCCCGGTTCCATCATTGCAGTGCTGCGGAAAAGTCAGGAGGTTGTCGGTTATCTGCCGACAGAACTGATGGATTATATCAGTCTGGGCATGAACCTGCCCCGCAGCGATGTTTTCGGCGTGGCATCCTTTTATGCCCTTTTCTCCATGACGCCCAAAGGCAGAAACACGATCAGGGTATGCACCGGAACAGCCTGCTATGTGAAAGGAATCAAGGAAGTGATCAGCCGCATCAGCAACAAATACGACATGGCAGAAGGATGCACCACAGCGGATCGCTGTTTTTCTCTGGAATCGGTCAGATGTCTGGGAGCATGCGGTCTGGCCCCGGTAATGGTCATCAGCGGGGATGTCTATGGCGCTGTCAAACCGGATACCGTTCTGGATATCCTGGCGCGATATGAAACCCCATAACCTGAAAACTGGCAATATTTATGAAATTATCTGAGGTTAGGGATACTTTGCGTGCGGAAGTCCTGACAGGGGAGGAGTATATGGACAGATCCGTATTCGGCGGCGGCGGTGCGGATCTGATGGAAGATATTCTGGCAACCGTGGCAAAAGGGGCCGCCCTGCTGACAGGTGTGACCACAGAACAGGTAATCCGTACAGCCAGAATTGCCGAAGTCGGGGCCGTCATATTTGTCAGGGGGAAAAGACCCGGGCAGAAAGTCATTGATATGGCGAAATCCTATAACCTGCCGGTGATGCTGACAGAATATTCCATGTTCGTGTCAAGCGGACGTCTGTATATGAACGGTCTCAGGGGACTGGACGGATCATGGTAGTTCAGGTGCCGGATATTGGAGGGCCTGGTGCGGGGCAATCCGTTTTTTCACTTCCTGAAATCTGAATCCCTTAACGCATTGCGGCATAAGCGATGAAATTACATGAAATACAGCAGGCACTGAATGCCTCTGTTCTGACCGGGGAAGATCAGTTGGACAGGGATATCCGCACGGCAGGGGCCAGTGATCTGATGAGTGACATTCTGGCCGGAGTCGCTGAAGGATGCGTGTTCCTTACAGGGCTGACCACTGTGCAGACCATTCGGACAGCAGTGGTGTCCGGTGTGAGTGCAGTGGTCTTTGTGCGGAACAAAATTCCCCCGCAGGAAGTCATTGACATGGCAAAAAAGGAAGGCATTCCGCTGCTGTCCAGCCCCTGGTCCATGTTTGTGTCCTGCGGCCGGCTTCATGCCCTGGGACTGACAGGACTCAACGGAGCCAGATGATATGGGTGAGGCAATCCTGCACAAAGTTTTCCCCATCAACAAAAAAGACTTTGTCCATGCGGGCGAGGCATCGATCCATGCCAAAAATCTGCTCAAAGCCATCAATATGGATCCGGGGCTGATCCGCCGCTCTGCCATCTGCGGTTATGAGGGGGAGATGAATGTGGTCATGCACGGCGGAGAGGGTTTTCTGGCCATCCGTATTGAGAAAGATCGGATCGTTCTGGAACTTTCAGACAACGGCCCCGGGATTCCTGACATTGAACTTGCCCTGCAGGAAGGATATTCCACTGCCTCCGACGAGTTCCGGGAAATGGGTTTTGGCGCGGGCATGGGATTGCCGAACATGAAAAAAAATGCCGATGAGTTTGAACTCTCCTCCCGTGTGGGAAAAGGAACACAGGTGCGCATGGTATTCTTCCTGAAGAGCAAAGGAGGATAAAGGTGGAGAACATCACGGCTCCCCGGTATGTGCGTTTTGATGCGGATCTCTGCACAGCCTGCTGTGACTGTGTGCGGATATGTCCCACCCATGCGCTGCGCATACGGAAAGGCCGGCCGGTTCTCCAGACTGATCAGTGCATCGGGTGCGGGGAATGCATCCGAATCTGTTCCGCAGGAGCTGTGTCCGCATCCACCTGTGAGCTGAAACCGTTCGCCGATGATCAGATTTCTGTTGCCATGGTTTCGCCAGTTCTCTATTCCCAGTTTCCCGGTGTTCCGCCTGAAACTGTCCTGCAGGGCATTCGGCGTCTGGGATTTACGCACACGGTGGATATGTCCTATTTTCTGGAAATGTTCCAGTTTGCCACAGAAGACTTCATCCGGCGCAACCATAAAGAAGAAAAGGCCCCCTGGCCGCTCATTTCCCCTGTCTGCCCTGTGGTGGTTCGGCTGATTGCCTACAAATATCCAAGTCTTCTTGCCCATGTCATGCCGGTTTCCAGACCCGTTACCCTCATGGCCGGAGAAATCAAGCGTCTGCTTACAGAAAGATATGAAACAGCCCGGCATCCCTTCCATCTTTATTATATCGTTCCATGTCCCACCAAAATGGAACCCAGCCGGGTGTCTTTTCTGAAAAACCGTTCCTATGTGGTCAGGGCACTGGGCTTCAATGATATTTTCGGAGAATTGATTCGGGAGATCCAAAAAGGAGTGCAGCCCCCCCTTCCCCCTGATCTTTTTGACAGTTACGGTGCCACAGTCAGCAGCCTGATATGGGGAATCTCCGGCGGTGAAATCGCAGATCTCCAAATTGAACACACCCTGGCAGTTTCCGGTCTGAAGGAAACCATGTCCTATCTGGAAAAAATTGAGATGGGCATGTTCCGGGACATGGAATACATTGAATTCAGAACCTGCCGTGAGGGATGTGTGGGCGGCATTCTGACAGCCATTGATCGGTATCTGGCCAAAAGGGATGTGCAGAAAACCATTCTCCAGAACGGCATTGAAAGACGGGTTTCCCGCAGTGAGTTTCTGCGTTTTTATCAGGAAGGCTGTTTTGTCAAAAAGGCCAGTCCTGCGGCCATGCGCCAGATTTTCGGAATTCATCAGGAACCCCTGTCTTTGGAAAACATGGCGGAAATCTACACCATCATGAGCCATATCAGGGGGAAAAACTGTGCGGCCTGCGGCGCGCCGGACTGCCGCACCTTTGCCGAGGATGTGATCAGGGGAAAGGCATCCCTGGAAGACTGTCTGGAACTGCGCGCGCGGGCAAAAAACATTTCCGGCCTCCCTTCTGACAAGGCCCTGTAACCATTGTGTCTGATGATTTCAGACCCGGAAGCCCCTCACCTGTGAACGAAACTGTCTCAGCATCTCCCGGTTCCCTTCCTCTCCGTAGCGCATTCGGATATACAGGGCTGTAATCTCTGAAATTTCCTTTTTCAGATCCGGCAGAGCGGATATGGCTGCCTCTGCATAATCCGCAGGCCCCATTTCCGGTTTCCGGGAAATGCCTTTTCTTTCCAGTTTCCTGCAAAATCTCTCATATACTTCCCGCACCGGGTCTTTTGGTTTCGCGGATTTGTGCCGCATACGCAGGAAAAACAGAAAAAACAGCACTCCGATAAGCCCTGCGGCCACCAGAGCGGTTTTGAGAATCCACTTCCATCCCTCCACCCGGATGCCCAGTTTCGCTATCAGACCGGTCTGATCCTGAAGGGAGTAGGTCATAATCCACTGGTTCCAGTAAGCGTTCACCATGTCCCATCTAAATCTCATATTGATCAGAAGATTTCCCATCCACCCGGTTTTGGGTATGGAAAAGAAACGGAAAAAATCATTGGCGGCAAGAGCATCCTCCAGTCGTCCTTCCACTCTTTCCGGCGCAACAACGGCTGTGGGATCTGTCCGTGTCCATCCTTTTCCGGAAAACCACACTTCAGCCCAGGCATGGGCATGGGCCTGACGCACAATCAGATATCCGCCATAGGGATTGATCTCACCGCCCTGATACCCGGCCACCGCGCGCGCAGGTATGCCGGCCGCACGCATGAGAAAGACAAAAGCCGAGGCATAATGTTCACAGTAGCCTTTGCGGGTTCCAAAAAGAAAATCATCCACCGGCTGCATACCCAGCAGAGGCGGTTCCAGGGTGTAAACAAATCCGTTTTCCCGGAAATACCGAAGTGCTGTTTTCACGATTTCTTCCGGAGACATGCCGGATGCTGCCCAGGTTTGGGCCATTGCTGCGGATCGGGGATTGGCTCCCGGAGGAAGATCCGTAACGCTTCTTTCCCATTTTTCCAGAGGGCCGGTATCATAGGAAGTACAGGAAGTCATTTGGTACAGTTTGCGCTCCCCCACGGGACGGTGTGACATGAGGGTGAAATCCCCCAGCAGATATCCGCCAGCCGGTTTTGTGACTGGCATATCCAGGGCAAAGAGCCACCGGTCATTGTGCGGTTCCAGTGTGATGGTGTAATTCACAGGATTTTCCGCCCGGACCAGGGAAGTGTTTGCGGGAAGCCTGATCCCCCTTGTCCATTCCCGGCCATCAAAGTGCGTGAAAACAATGCCCCGCCAGTAAAGCAGTTCCTGAGGGGGAACCGAATCCTCAAAAGTGACCCGGAACGCAATGGCATCATTTTGCGCCAGAGAGGAAAGTCTTCCCGGTGACATTTTGTCTGAAAAACCGGATCTGCCCGTGCGCTGGGCAATCCCCATAATATTCCCCTGTATGCGGGGAAAGAGAAAGAAAAGAATAAGCATAACCGGAATGGCCTGCAGCATAATCACAGCGGCCAGCCGGAATTTCTGTTTGACAGAACCAGCAGGATGCTGCAGATGAATCAGCACCGCGGTGGTAAGCAGCACCGAACTGAACATATAAAGGGTCATGCCCAGTTCATCGCTGTAGAAAAGGTTGGTGATGACCATGAAATAGGCCAGAAACAGGCTGATCATGTAATCCCGGTAACAGCGGGATTCCAGCGGCTTGAGTCCTGCCATGACCGAAAGAAGGGCCACATACGCGTCCGTGTGCAGCGCTCCACCGAAGGAAACCAGGGCTCCGCCGAATCCGGCAATGGCCAGAAAAGCAGTGAAATATCTGTTCATCACAGGCCATGCCTTTCCGGATGCCCGCCAGATGAATCCCCACAGCCCGATGCACCAGAAGATGACCCACAGATGCAGGTTGTTCACATGGGGAATGGTGGCCGCGAGCAGGGCCAGAAGAATGGGACGGAGCTGCCTGTCATAGACAGGGGATTTTTTCTTTTCTGCCAACTGCGTATTCAGTGTCTGCTCCTTTTCCGGCATATGTCAAACCCAGACCGCATATAACGGGCAGAAAAAACCGGATAACCATAAAAAACTATATACCGAGTTCCTCCGCGATTTCAGACATGGCTGCCAGACTCAGATTCACAAATTCATTCAGGGGAAGCCCGATTTTCTCGCATTCCATAATCCGGTCCCGGCTTACGGCTCTGGCAAAATGCGGGGTTTTCATCCGCTTGGTCACGGATTTGGTCTGAACACTTGCAATTTTTTTGTCCGGATATACCAGAGCAGTGGCCACAATCATGCCGGTGATGGTTTCCGCGCAGGTAAGTGCATGTTCAAAAAGGGTGGAGCGCTCCAGTCCCAGACCTTCGGCATTGTGCTTGCGAATTGCGTTGAGGATTTCCGGGCAGATGCCTTTTTCCTCCAGCAGTTTTGCACCCACCTCGCTGTGCTGTGCGGAATCCTCGCCCGTAATTTCATAATCAATGTCATGGAGCAGGCCCGAAAGTCCCCATATATCCGGATTTTCTCCAAAATGCCCGGCCAGTTTCCGCATAATGACCTCGGAAGCCAGACAGTGTGCCACCAGTCTTTCGTTTTTCAGATGTTCCTTCAGCAATGCCAGAGCATTCTCCCGGCTGATTCCCGGATCTGCGCTCATGAAAAATTCCTCCTGCTGTTTTATTTTTTTAACTTATTGTTTTATAAAGTTTATTCTCACGGATTTCAACCACAAAGGTCACAAAGACGGCACAAAGGGCACAAAAAAAACTGTATCTGTCAGTTTTATTTTGACAAAACAGCAGATCAACAGAACTTTTCAGAAAAAACCGGATTTTTTCAAAAAATCCGGTTTTTCTGTTCATCCCAACACATAAAATCAAAGTTCGCGGAAAACCCTATGCAGCGGCCCGGGGCCGTCTTTCCCGCATCATTCGGGTGAAATTGTCAAACAGATAATGGGCATCGTGGGGGCCGGGCGAGGCTTCCGGATGATACTGCACGGAACACAGGGGATATTTTTTGTGCCGAAGTCCTTCCAGGGTTCTGTCATTGAGATTCATGTGGGTCACTTCAATGTCATTCATGTTCAGGCTGTCTGTATCCACAGAAAAACCGTGATTCTGGGAGGTGATTTCAATCCGGCCGCTCATCATGTTTTTCACCGGCTGATTCACGCCCCGGTGTCCGAATTTGAGTTTGTAGGTTTTTCCGCCCAAAGCCAGCCCCAGCAACTGCTGTCCCAGACAGATGCCGAACATGGGACGGTAATCCAGCAGACTCCGAATGGTTTCAATGGCATAAGTGACCGGTTCCGGATCTCCGGGGCCGTTGGACAAAAAAATGCCTTCCGGATTCATTGCCTTTACCGCTTCCGCTGAAGTTTGGGCCGGTACAACAATGATTTCGCATCCCGCGTTTGCCAGAGAGCGCAGAATATTGTATTTGACACCAAAATCAAAGGCCAGAACCGAAAATTTCTCTCCCCGGTATTTCCAGATATTCTGATCCAAAGCCTTTCCCGCCTCAAAATGCACGGGTTTGTTTCCATCCCACCTATAGGCTCTGTCTGTTGTCACAGACTGCACCAGATCCTGCCCTGCCATGCCCGGCGTTTCCCGCACCCGTCTGAGAAGCGATGCCGGATCAGTATCCTGTGTGGACATAATTCCCCGCATTGCGCCAACATTTCTCAGATGCCGGGTCAGCGCACGGGTGTCGAGTTCCTCAATGCCCATCACACCGTAGCGTTTCAGATAATCCGCAAGGGTGGACACCGAGCGGTAATTGCTGGGAAAAGGCTGATATTCCCGGATGATGAAGGCAGCCACCTGCACCTGGTCTGATTCCACATCTTCGGGATTGACCCCGTAATTTCCGATCAGAGGATAGGTCATCGTAACCATCTGTCCCCGGTAGGAAGGATCCGTAAGCACTTCCTGATAACCGGTCATCCCGGTGTTGAACACCACCTCGCCCCAGGCTTCCCCGGGACCGGTGAAGGATTTGCAGGGAAAGACTCTTCCGTCTTCAAGTACAAGCAATGCTTTCATAATATGTATAATGCCTCTTTTCAGTTGTCAGTTGTCAGTCAACGCCGTTTCCTTAAGGCTCCCCTCCCTTAAGGGAGGGGCAGGGGGAGGGGAATTTTATCCTTAAGGAAACGGCGTTGAGTTATCAGTTATCAGTGAGTTCCGTATCTTTTTCCTGACACCTGAACACTGTTCACTGATAACTGTTCACTGACAATACTGCACGATTTTTTCATATACCAGATCCGCAACTTTTTTTTCCAGATTTCGGCTGACCTGACAAAAGCGCCGGGCAATTTCATCTTTTGGGAAAAAACCGTCACTGATGAGAATTGGCGTGGCCTTGTATTTGCCGGGCCTTCCTTCTCCGTCATCCACACGGCTGTGCTGATAACCGGATTCCCTCTGCCAGGTCAGCGCGTGCTGATTTTTGAGTCTGTCATAGCACAGTTGGAAACCGGATATTTCATTCCTGTCATCCAACCAGACAATCAGATCAAAATATTCATCCATAAACCAGCGGCGGAAGGGTTCTCCCTCAATCTGCCTGACATTGAGTATTTCATATAACATGTGCGGATACACTTTGCCTGTTTTTACTGTCTCACTGATGTTACGCCACTTCTTCAAAAGCCGGAGTTCTCAACGATCTGAAATCACTGAATTCCGGTTTATGCCGGAATGACGGTGAAAACGGACAGCTTCCTGATTTCCGGAAGGGCAGCGCAAGGTGCGTTACTGTATATTCCAAATTTCATTCCCAGGGGGCAGCCGATATTTCCGATGCCAGCAATTTCATTGCTGCATCAAGGTGCTGCATAAATTCCCAACGGCTGCCGGACCGGTAAAGCGCTTCACCCACAACAGCATCGCAGAAAAACGGAACCGGCAGCCATTCGCCTTTGGGCAGTGCTTTTCCAAGTCCGTGCATGAATACGGGAATCACAGGAATATCCGGATGTTTATCCGCAAGATGGGCAATTCCCGATTTGAAAGATGCCATGCGTTCCGGTTCTCCGCGTGTCCCTTCCGGAAAAAATATCAGACTCTGCCCCTGTGCAAGCGCTTCCGAGCATGGGGCCAGAACATCTTCCCCTTTTTCAGAACCTTTGCGTTTTATCGGAACAATCCCAATGATTTTCAGGGCAAACCATGCAAGCCACCTGTTTTTCAGAAAATAGTCGCTGGCAGCAACAGGCCGGATTTTTTTCAGAAATTGCAAAGGAAACAGCGTCATCAGCACCATGGTGTCCAAATGGCTGTTGTGATTGGCAACAACAATGGAAGGCATCCCGGCCAAAAGCCTGTCCGGGTGTCTGACATTTATGCCCAGGATGATCAGAATAACCGGCCTGACAATCAGAACAAAGAACAGGTATCGGAGAAAATGATTCATGGTTCAGAAATACAAATACCTGACAAAGTGGAGAAACAGCGGGGCAGTGCAGGTCAGACTGTCAACCCGGTCAAGAATCCCGCCGTGACCGGGCAGCATACTGCTGCTGTCTTTGATTTTCAAATCCCTTTTCAATGCGGATACAGTAATATCCCCCATGAATCCGCCAAGTCCGATGATAATGCCCGCCATAAGAGCGTGTCTGTGATTCATTGGTGTAAGATACGGGGCGGTTAAGACTGCAAGCAGGGTTGTTGTTGCCACACCGCCGATCAGACCTTCCCAGGTTTTGTTCGGACTGACCACAGGAACAACTTTGTGACGACCGAAATTTTTTCCCCAGACATACTGGGCAACATCATTGAGTTCTGTAAGGCAGACAAGATACAGCACAAGTCCGGCTCCGCCTGCCGCTGGATTTCCCTCTTTTGGCAAAACCAGCAGGAAAGCCGCATGACTGAGACTGAAAACCGTGGTCATCATTCCCCAGTGAAGGGTTCCGGCTGCACGCAGAAATCCATCTGTTTGGCCTTTTAATACCATCCGCATGGGAAGATACAGAAACATATACACCGGAATGAAAATGATGAACATGCCGTACCATTCCGTATATACCCACCAGTACTGAACCGGAATGGCAAGATAAGCCCAGAACAGAACCCGGCGATCCGCTCTCCGGGTCGGGATCAGGGACAGGTATTCCTTGAGCGCCAGAAAGGAAATAAAGGCAAAGAAAGCCAGTGCCATTCCTCTGCTCAGGACAAGAACGCCCGCAAACAGGGCCGTAATCAGCCACCATGTCCGTATCCGGCTGTCCAGTTCCCGGTAATTCCGATCCGGATGTGATTTTTTCAAAACAATGACAACAATGGTGGCAATCACCAGAACACCAATGATGACAGTCACAGCATATTGCACATTTGGCGGAGGAGGCTGCCATTTCATGATCCGATCTCCTTCAGTGCCTGACGCGCCCGGTTGACAGTCGTCAGCACGGACAGCAGCAGTACGATGAACAGAACCGCATTCAGCCAGAAACCCGCAGGAACACCCATTGCCACAAGCAGGGCGATCAGACCGAATACAAAGGCCCGATCACTTTTGCCCATGGGACCGTCATAGCCTCGGCCTGCTCCGATCATCACAGCGATCACACCGGTCATTTCACTGATAATTGCCGCTATGACCAGCAATGTCACCAGACAGGGGGAAAAGCCCGGAATCAGAGCAAAGGGAAGATACAGCACCGTATCGGAAACCACATCGCCCAGTTCATTTAAAATGGCGCCCAAAGGCGTTTTCATCTGATGTTCACGGGCAAGCATTCCGTCAATGGCATTCAAAGCCATGCGGACAAAAAGCACAGCCGGAATCAGAAACAAGATTTGCCTTATCCTGCCAAAAGTCAATACTGACATTCCGGCAAAAATAGAAAGCAGAAGGGCGGAAAGCGTTATATGATTCGGACGGATGCCGTTTTTTGCCATCCGAACGCATACAGGGCGAAGGAAATTCTGAAACAGGGGCTTCAGATCATAGATTGTCATAATTTTTCCTCCATTTTGCCGGATCCGTCATTTTCTTAACCGGCAAAAAAATTCCCCCTCCACAGTGCTTCCCTTCCGAATGACCGCCTGATGATCAGAAGAATTGCGGATCATGACATTGCCCCGAAGTGTCACACCTGCCTCAAAACACACATCCCCTTCAATGACAAGGGATTCGCACCCGGCCAGAGAGGGAATGCCTTCGGGAAAACGCGCGTCAAAGTCATCAATTTTCTCAAAATATCGGGGATCAAGACTGATTTTCACATTGTCGGATCGCCGTTCAGGGTTCAGGTTCAACGCCCCCTGTTCACTGAACAGAAAATAATCCGAGCGCACCAGCATGAGATCACTGCATTTTTTGACCGGAAAAAAACGGGTGCGGGGAACACAGACCGCGCCTGCGCCTGCAAAAAGAGAAATGGCCGCTCCCATCGCACTTTCCACCTGAAACACCGGGGGACTGTTTTTGTCTCTGGGATCAAGGGTTTTGGGATTGAGAATCATGGGCAGACGAACAGTTTTTTCTTTTTGGATCAGATCCTTGAGAAATTTCAGGTTTACCCACAGATTGTTGGTGTTGAAAAAATGATAGCGGTCAATGTTCCCGAATCCGTCCATTTCTTCTTTGGGACACTGGGCCGATTCCCGCAGCAGGAGGTATCCGCCCTTATGCCGGGCCAGATGTCCGCCCTTGACATCAGCCGGTGTTCTCTGCGCGACTTCCATCATAAAGGGGAAATTCTTTTCTGCAAAAAAGCCCAGCAGAGAGACATCCATTGTTGCGCCCAGGTTGTCGGAATTGGAGATAAAGGCATAGCGGATGCCCTTTTCCAGCAGTTGATCCAGAAGACCGGAAGTTTGCAGGGCTGTGTAAATATCCCCGTGGCCGGGCGGATTCCATTCCAAAGAAGGATCAGCAGGCCAGACAGCCGGAGCAAGGTTTTCCCGGAGAATTTTTGGGAATTTGTGCTGCAGAAAGCAGACAGGCATCTTTCCGGGCCGGATTTTTTTCAGTGCTGCCAGGGTGTCGGCATGGGTGCTGAAACTGTTCATCAGGGCCAGTTCTGTATTGTGCCCTGAGGATTGACGGAGCAGGATTTCCAGAAAAGACAGACCATTTCTCACTTTCAGCAGGGATTTGGGGCCGATCAGTCCCATGCTGGTTCCCAGACCGCCGTTAAGGATGATTCGCACTGTGCGGGAAAGCGTTTTTTCCCCTTTTTCCAAATACCCTGACAGATGTTCCATATGCGCAATATCATCGGGTCGGACGGGAGATATTTCCCGATCAGAAATCATGCCGCTTTCGCCGCTGATAATTTTTCTGTAATAATGGGAAAAGGTTTCTGTAACAATGGCCGGAAGCTCCTCTTTTTCCATTTTTGATATAAAAGCCTCCAGATATGCCGGTGTTTCCCCCTCTGCCATCCTTCCTCCTTTGGATATGATCTTTGCATATGATTATGGGTGGTGGGTCAAATCCGTTGATCTGAAATCCCCTCCCCCGGCGGGAGGAGTGTTTTTTTCTGCATCATCAACCGATTTGACCCACTATCTGATTATGTATGGATATGAAAAAACCAGGTTTGAAATCACCTGGTTTTTTTATTTCTCTGATCAGCAGACTTTTTCAATCCATCCCAGCGGATCTTCGGCCCTTCCGTACTGAATATCGGTCAGGGCCTGATAGAATTTCATGGTCATGGGGCCGACCTCATTGTTGCCGATGGTGACAATTTCCTCATTGTATTTGATGGTTCCCACCGGAGAAATGACCGCTGCCGTTCCGCTGCCGAAAATTTCCACTTTTCTTCCGGATTTCTGGGCATCAATCACCTCATGGATGGAGATGCGGCGTTCTGTGCAGGGAATATTCCAGAGCCGGGCCAGGGCAATGACGGAATCACGGGTTACGCCCGGCAGAATGCTTCCGTTGAGAACCGGGGTGATGAGTTCGCCGTCAATGACAAAGAAGATGTTCATGGAACCGACTTCTTCCACATACTGCTGCTCCACGCCGTCAAGCCAGAGCACCTGGGTGTATCCCTGTTCATGCGCTTTTTCAGCAGCATACAGACTGGCCGCATAATTGCCCGGGGTTTTTGCTTCTCCTATGCCTCCGCGCACGGCACGCACATGACGTTTTGTCACCCATATTTTGACCGGATTGAACCCTTCCGCGTAATAGGCTCCGACCGGAGAAAGAATGATGTAAAAGCGGTAGGTGTGAGCTGCGCGCACACCCAGAAAGACATCTGTGGCAATGATGGTGGGCCGGATATACAAAGATGTGCCGGGCGCGGACGGAACCCAGTCTTTTTCCACTCTGATGAGTTCCTTGAGTGCGTGCAGGGCAAAATGCTCATCAATGGCCGGAATGCACAGCAGCCGGTTGGAGGTGTTGGCTCTGTGCAGATTGACCTGGGGCCGGAAAAGCTGAATTTCGCCTTTGGGTGTCCGGTACGCCTTGAGACCCTCAAAAATGGCCTGTCCGTAATGCAGCACCATGGTGGCCGGGTCCATGGTGAAAGGGGCATAGGGTTCAATGCGCGGATTGTGCCAGCCTTTTTCCACACTGTAGTCCATGTTGAACATATGATCTGTAAAAATTTTGCCAAAACCCAGTTTGGTTTCATCGGGTTTGGGCTTTAACTGTGCGGCTTTTCTGATGGTGATTTCCATGAAAGAATCTCCTCCTTGCTGTGTCAGATCGAATTTTTTGCATTGGCTTCTTTCCGATTTCTGTGTCCGTCCGTTTGCAGGTGTCCGGCTGCAGGGGCATCCTTTCCACATTATCGGCAACGAAAAACTATAGCAGGTTTATTTCTGAAATCAAGTATTATGTGCAGCTCTGCTTCCCGGGAAAGTATGATTTTTCCTGATGAAGTGGGATTTGGAGGCAGAATTGCTCCCGGCATTGCGCCGCGCGGTTTTCTGTTTCACTTTCCCTGGAGGGTGACAAGAACTGTTCCGGCAAACATGAGAAGCGCACCGCTGAGGCGGCAACTGATGTTCTCCTCCCTGAAGAGAAAACGGCCATACAGCACACTGATGACCACACTGAGCCGTTTGACGGAGATCATGTACGCTGCCTGAACCAGGGAAATGGCCCATCCGTGAAACAGGCCGTGAAGAAAGAGCAGAATCCCTGCTGCCAGACCTTTGGCCGCATCTTTCCGGAATGCTGCCAGCCGGATTTTCCCGCTCAGGCGGAAAAACACAATCATGAGAATGTTGAAGACCGTATAGAAAAGCATGGTAAAAAACAGGGGAGAGGAATTGACAATGGCTTTTTTGCCGATAACCGAGGTAAGGCTGTAAACCAATGCCACAAACAGCATGATTCGCGAGCCTTTTTCCCGAAAAAGTGATTGCAGGGGAGCCAAAAGATGCCAGTGACCGGGATCGATGTGAAGAACATAGCCACCCGCACAGATGAGCACAATGCCGCAAAAACCTCCGAAGCCCGGTATTTCATCCAGAAACAGATATCCGCTCAGCACCACAAAAACCGGTGTGAAGGCCAGACAGGGAATGACCAGGGAAAGGGGCGATATTTTTATGGCCTTCATGTATAAAACAAAAGTGAAACCGTTGAGGGGAATGCTGATGAGAAAAGTCCACAGAAAATCCGGGCCGATGGGAGGAACAGGAACCACCAGTGCTCCTGCTGTGAAAAGCGGGAGACTGTACATCAGGGGATAAACAGACATCTCAGCAGGCGAGAGACCGGAAAAGAATCTCCTGATGCACGCGTCCTGGGAGGAAACCGCCAGCGCTGTGAGCAGGGACAGAATCAGCCATTGCATGGGAAAAAGGTTTTCCGGAGCATATCAGAAATATCCTGGCATATGAGCCATTACCAAACCATCAGCCGATAATTTTGTTTTCGCTTTCTTCCTCTTTGGGACAGATCATCAAAACTTCCATTAAGGGCCTGTAAAAAAATAACCTGTACAATTTTTCCGCTGGTCAACCCCTAAGGGTTTTCAAAACCCTTAGGGGTTACAACAGCTTATTTTGATACAGACCCTAAGTGGATTATCAACAAAAATTTTTTCATATTTTGAGGAGTCCAAACTGAAAGTCCGGATGCTGCGAATTCTGCCAAACTTTCAGTTTGGCACTCCGGTTGCAGTTTTTTTTGGATGCAAAAGAATTTTTTTGACAGACCATTAAGTACCCAATCGAAAGTTTTCAGGTATAAAAAAACCGGGTTTTTCCGCAAAAATCCGGTTTTTATAAAAACTTTACACCTGAAAATTTATGGCAACTTACTTAACTGCATTCGCACAGATACATCATTGTGTCAAGCTGCTTTTCTTTGTACAGATATTGTGATAAATGTCTGGCAGGCAACGCAACAGAATCGTTTCAAGGAGAAAAAAATGTCTGTCATCATAAACCGCAGTGAGGAAATATACCGGGGCCGGGTTTTTCACATGATCCGGGAAAACATCACCCTTGACAATGGCGTGACCGTGAACATTGACACCATCCGGCATCCCGGTGCATCGGCCATTGTGCCTGTGCAGAGTAACGGAAATCTGATTCTGATCCGCCAGTACCGCCATTCGGTCGGGGGCTACATATGGGAAATTCCCGCGGGAACCCTGAGTCCGGGTGAGGAACCTTTGGCATGTGCAAAAAGGGAACTGACTGAGGAAACCGGATTTTCCGCGCAGACTTGGGAAAAACTGGGAGAAATTGTTCCTGTTCCCGGTTATTCGGATGAACGGATTCATATCTTCAAAGCCCAAGACCTCACCCCGGCTGCACAAAACATGGACGAGGATGAGGTGCTGGATGTGCATGAAATCCCCCTGGAGGAAGTGCTGCGCATGGCCGGTGAGGGGGAAATTCAGGACAGCAAAAGTCTGTCCGCTTTGTTTTTTCTGCTGCGGAGGAGCGCGCAGCGAATTGAAACCGCTTAAAAAAGAGTGATGTTCAGGTTTCGGGTGTCAGGTGTCAGGTGTCAGGTGTCGGGTTTCGGGTGTCAGGTTTCGGGTGTCAGGTGTCGGGTTTCGGGTGTCAGGTGTCAGGGAACAGATACTGACACCCGAACACTGAAACCGTTATATCAGCAATTTTCAAATCCCCTGATTGCCCTGATTTGCCTCACTGCTTCCCTCGGAATTCTGATGGGATGCCTTCTGCCATGCCTTTATGACGGAATGAAAGAGCGTTGCCAGGGGAATGGCAAAGAAAAGCCCCCAGAATCCCCATAAACCGCCGAAAAGAAGCACTGCCACGATAATCGCGACCGGATGGATATTCACCACGCCCGACAGCAGCAGGGGAACCAGCAGGTTGCCGTCCAAAGCCTGAATAATGGAAATTGCGATCATCACATAGGCAAACTGGGCTCCCCATCCCCATTCAAAAAACGCAATCAGTCCCACCGGCAGGAACATGACGGTCGCGCCGATGTAGGGAATGAGAACCGACAGTCCCACAAAAAAGGACAGGAGCATGGCAAAGGGAACAGAAAGCAGCGCAAAGGTGACATAGGTGACTCCCCAGACAATGATGATTTCCCATATCTTTCCCCGGACATAATTTCCAATCTGCAGATTGACCTCCAGCCACACTTCGCCTGCCAGATTGTGATCCGAGGGAAGAAAACTTTTGAGCCATTCCACAATGAGTTTTTTGTCTTTGAGAAAAAAGAAAACCATGAGCGGAACCAGAATGGAATAGACCAGAAACGCGATGATTCCCCGTACCGAACTCAGGGAAATGGAGACAACATGCTGTCCCATGCGGGTAAGTTCATTGGTAAGATACCCCATAATCTGCCGTATCTGTTCTTTGGAAATGAATTCCGGATACCGCTCCGGAAGGAGCATCAGCTCTTTCTGGCCTTTGGAAAGCATGGATGGCAAATCCTGCAGCAACTGAACAATCTGCCGGGACAGCATGGGGATCAGCCAGATGATCATAATCAGAAGAGAGGCCAGGAAAATAATGAACACCACCAGCACGGCAGCCAGCCGCGGCATTCCCAGCTTTTCAAGATAAATGACCGAGCCTTCGAGCAGGTATGCGATGATAATGCTGATAAATACAGGTGTCAGCATATCTCCCAGGGTGAAAATCAGAATGAAACCGGCAAAAAGCAGAAAACCGAGAATCACCACCTGGGGATCGGAAAAATAACGTCTGAACCATGTCCGGAAAATGTCAATCATATGAAAATCTCACAAAAACAGGGTTGTCCTTCACCATTTATCCTTCACCATTCACAATTTATGCTCTCAGTCCCCCTTCATGGGGAAAAAAAAATGCCGCATCCAGCCAAGCAGTGTATTTCCTTCCAGCACTTCCCTGTCCCATTGGTCAAATTCACCGGACAGTTTCACCGGATCAGAGAGCCACTGGGATCTTTTGACCATTTTTTCATTGGGATCAAGCTGTTTTACCACCCGCGCGGGATTTCCGGCTGCCACACTGTCAGCCGGAACGGATTTTGTCACCACAGAACCGGCCCCGACAATGCTGTTGTCTCCGATTTCCACACCTTTGCACACAATGGCCTGATCCCCGATCCAGACATTCTCTCCGATATGCACAGGTTCTGCTGTTCCCATGGAAACCCGGTTGTAAATGCCATGCCAGTCCGAATCCGTGATATAGGCTCCGCTGGCAATCATGCAGTTGTCGCCGATGCGCACTTCCCGTGCTGCGCCAATGCGCACACCCGGACAGATCAGACAGTAGTTTCCGACCCGGATGACGCCGCGTTCATTGAGTTCTGACCACACAGCGAAACGGACTTTGCGATCCGGCGCTGCAATCACGGTGGCATAACTGCCCAGTTCCACAGAAGCCCCGAAAACCTCCACATGCCAGGGTTTCATAAACACCGCGCCTTTTCCCAGATGATCAAACTGGGGCCGCAGAAAACGGCGGACATAGAATTTTTCAAATTTCCGGTACAGTTTTTTCACAAAATAGGGCCGGTGATCTCTGCGCAAAATTCCTCCTCCGGGACAATCTTTTTTCCGCTTCGGGATTCACTTTTGGGAGGTTTAAACCCTGTCAGTCACGGAAACAGTCTGAATTACAGTTCAGGGCGTTTTAATGTCTGGTTTCAGCCTGAACCAAACGGGTTGTCAGTTCATCTGAAATATACAGTCCGGAATTTTTCACTTTGACAAAAGCATGTTCAAGCGAATCAATCAATTGGCTCCGATAGGCAAGAACCAGAATTCCGGCAGTTCCGATATGCCGAATATTCAGAGCTTTAGAGCATTTTCTGGCTGCCAGATCATCTATGACCGCTATATGCTCAGCATATTTAAGGCCCCATGACAAAACTTCCGATTCTCCTCTGCCCAAATTCCATACCAGAATCCGCTGATGAACTTCAATGCTCTGTCTTTCTGCCCATGCTGCTCCATTCAGCTTTTGGCAGGCTTTGTCATCACAGACCGTTACTTCTTTCCATACAGCATCAGGCACAGCAATACAGCCAAACAGTTTTGGCAATATGTAATCAAGCTCGGACTTCAAAAGAACAATGAGAGGCGATGCATTGAGAACAATAAAATCTTTGAACACAGCATTATCTGACATCATTGACCTCTTTCAGAACTTCTTCAGCCGAATATTGAAAGGGGCTGATGCGGAGACTGGAAATCGCCATGAGAAAATCCGAACGGCTCATGCCTGCAATCTGAGAGGCTTTTTCCTGAGAAATCATTCCCGACTCATACCATTTGGCAGCAGCAAGCAATCTGATTTCAGACGCGAATTCTCCGGGAGTTTTGCGGACAGCAGGCAGCACATCTTCATTAAACTGCATTGTTATTTGAAAATCCATGCCAAAATCCTCCGTTCGGTGTTTTAACTCAGGCGGCTTTTTTTTCGCACTCTCTTATTCCCCAATCCCCGCGTCTTTCCATGACTGGTGGCAGAAAAGCCGACTGGCCGATGTCAGGTCATAAATGGCATCTGCGGCCATCAGCACAACCGCATTGGTCCAGGCAATTCTGTCTTCAGGCCAGATGGTCATGTCCGGCCAGGTATAACCGCACCAGTAGGAACCATCCTCATATTTCTTGTCAGTGATCCAGTTGAAAATAATCTCAGCCTGTCCGGTTTTTCCCATTGCAGACAGTGCCAGGCAGAATTCCGAGCTTTCCGCAACTGTCACCCAGGGTCTGTCCGACACACACCGCACTCCCTGTGAATTAATTACAAATTTTTTCCAGTATCGGTCAATGCGTTTCTGCGCTGCTTCTCCGGTAATGGCTCCGGACAGCACCGGATAAAACCAGTCCATGGAATATCGGGATTTGGTCATATTGAACAGATGGGGGCAGCAGCGGATGGCATGTCCCAGCCGCTGAAGCGATTCTTCCCATTGGGGCCGTTCATATCCCAGAATCCGAGCGATGGCCAGTCCGCATTTGAGACTCAGATACACGGAACTTGATGCCGTGAGCAGAGCCATGGGATCAGCTTTCCCTTCAGGACTCACTGCCCAGTGGATTTCCCCTGTTTTGGCCTGCAGACCTGTGGCAAATCCCAGCGCAGCATCCACAGCAGGCCACATTTTTTTCAGAAATTTTTCATCTTTGTGAATCAGATGATAATGATACACACCCACAGCAATGTAGGCCGCCATATGAGTTTCACGGGTTCTGTTTTCCGGCTCTCCCTTCCGGTAGGCTGAAAACCAGCTTCCATCCGGCAACTGGTTTTCAGTCAGCCACTCAAACGCACGTGCGGCTTCTGCCGCATATCCGCCAATGCTGAGCCCCATTGCAGATTCCACATGATCCCAGGGATCTGTCTTTTCCCCCCGGAACCAGGGAATTTCTCCGCTTCTGTACTGCGCATCCGCAATCTTTCCCGCAACCGTTTCCACATTCACCGCAGCACAGTTCTGCTGCAAATTTTTGCAAATAGACCGCCTCATCTCCCGGATAACACCTTTCTGCAAACCAGTATGAATTTTCAGATGTCAAATATAAACCCGCCCTGAAAAGCAGGCGGCAGGCAAGTGTGAACAGCCTGTCTCCCCTCAACATCCATGACCGCACCTTCACAGGCAAACACAAAACTTCCTTTATACTGTGAAAAAAAAACAGACGCAAGAAAAATATGAAAAAACGGCAGACATGAAAAAAAAGAATTCAGATACAGTTTTTTTCTTTGTGACCGCTGCGGTTAACCCGGCAAAACAAACCTGACAAGGCACTGCACTGCAATCTCAATGCTGTTTCCTTAAGCAGAAAGTTCCCCTCCCACCGGTGGGAGGGGAGTCTTAAGGAAACGGCATTGACTACAATCTGCATATATCCGTGTCACAGGGGCAGCTTCCGTCAATTTCATAGCAATAGACAATGCGGGATTCCATTTCAGCCCGTTTGGTCGAGATCGGTTCAAACCCCGCGGAGGCCATGATTTTCACCAGAGATTCCCTGTCCGGAATGGCCGCAAAGCCGGAGCCTGCAATCCGGCCTGTTTTTCCGTCAAGCACATCCGCATCCTCCCCGTTTGTGACCACTGCAACGGGAATCTGATAGGATTCGGCCACCCGGGACATGGCCAGCACCGGCCGGTGACGGGTAATCAGGGAACCGGGGCCAAAACGGATGATCATGCCGGTTCTGCCATTGATCTGGACCCGGAAATCCAGCGGCACAGAACCTTTTCTTTCCCCTGCTTCCGCAAAGAGCCGGTTGCGCGGGAGAATCTCATTTTTTGCATACCCCTTTTCATTGACCAGGATCCGGGCAATTTTCTGGCGATAACGCTCATCCAAAGTATCCTCAAGGGTTTCACCGGTAATGAAATCATCCAGTTCACCAAGTATCAGATGATGTCCTTTCATATCTTGCAATTCCTCCTGAGATGATCTATACAGACAAACCTTTTGACTCTTCCACAACCCTGATGAATCCGCAAAAAGTCGGAAATCCGTCACTCCGGCAAAAGCCGGAGTCCAGAACTTTTGAAAATACAGGATTCCTGCTTTCGCAGGAATGACGCACCAACAGAAAACCGGTCTTTTTGCAGGATCATCAACCTTAACATTGGGAAAAATAAATTATGAAAAATGAATCTGCCGCGGGAGCACTTTTCAGTGCTGCCGCTTTTCTGATCTGGGGCATAAGCCCTTTGTACTGGAAACTGCTGAAAAGCGTTCCCGCGCTGGAAATCATCATGCACCGGATTGTCTGGTCTTTTGCCTTTCTCCTTCCTTTGATTCTGTATCAGAGACAGGAGAAGGACTTTGTCCGGATATTCAGAAAACCCGCGATGCTGCTCACACTTGCGGCAACCTCGTGTCTCATTGCCTCCAACTGGCTGATTTACATCTGGGCAGTGAACAATGGCCATGTGATCGAGGCCAGTCTGGGATATTATATCAATCCGCTGGTCAATGTGCTGCTGGGCCGGATATTTCTGAAAGAGCATCTGCGCCCTTTTCAGAAAACCGCTGTGCTTCTGGCAGCATCCGGAGTTCTCTGCCTCACGGTTTACTATGGCGCATTTCCCTGGATATCCCTTGTCCTTGCCTTTTCCTTTGGCATATACGGCCTGATTCGCAAGGTGATTTCCGTAAGTTCCCTGCACGGACTTGCTGCGGAGACCTTTCTGCTTTCCCTGCCTGCGGCTTTCTGGCTCATCAGCCTGAAAACCGGAAACAGCGGCGCATTTCTGCAGATTGACAGACAGACAGATCTGCTTCTCATGGGGGCTGCTTTGGTGACTGCCCTGCCCCTGCTGCTTTTCACCATCGGTGCAAGGCGGCTGACCCTTTCCACTCTGGGATTTCTGCAGTATATCGCACCCAGTTGCATGTTTCTGCTGGGCATTTTTGTTTTCGGAGAACCCTTCACCCGCATACAGATGCTCACCTTTTCCCTGATATGGACTGCGCTGATCCTGTATTCTGCCGATTCTGTGATAAGTGCCAGAAACGGAAAACTTTCTGAGGCTTCCATGAAAAGCGGACAGGCAAACGGATAATGAATTATAAGCGCAAACAGCAGGCTGACAGCCTTGAATCTGTGCTCTGCAAAAACCGGATTTTTTCAAAAAATCCGGTTTTTTTTCGAACACTTCAGCAGGGCTGGCGGGATTATTCCGCAAACAGCGGCACAATCTGAAATTTTGTCACATCCACCAGCCCCTTATCCGTGAGTTTCAGTTCCGGTATCACAGGCAGGGCCATGAAACCCAGCGTCATAAAGGGATCATGCAGATTGGTTCCCAGTTCATGTGCAGCCCGGAGCAGTGCATCCATTTTGTTTCGAATCACAGGCATGGGTTCCGGAGACATGAGCCCGGCAATAGGCAGCGCGAGAGAATTCAGCACATTTCCCCGGCTCACAAGGGCAAAACCGCCTTTCATGCGCACCACTTCCGACAGAGCGGCTTTCATATCTGCATCACTGCATCCGACCACAATGATATTGTGGGAATCATGGGCCACACTGGAGGCCATAGCTCCCTGCTGCAGACCGAACCCTCTGACAAATCCTTTGCCCATGCCTGCTTTTCCGCTATAGCGTTCCACCACGGCAATTTTGAGAATGTCCTCTGCCGGATCTGCCACTGCCATACCATCTCTGATTTTTGCAGGCAGAACAAGGTGACGGGTGAGCAGCTGATCCGGAACAGTTTCAATGACACGGATATTTTTGCCAGCAGCGGGAATGGAGAAATCCACCCTGTCCGGATTCAGATTCATGGATTCGGGAACAGACACAGGCGCAGGACACGGGATATGCGGCACCATTTCCCCGTTTTCCGCACAGAGAATGCCCCTGCACCAGACCTCTTCGGCACGGGGCGCATTGAGATCGGAAAACACCACCAAATCAGCACGGTATCCTGGTCCAATGGCTCCCGCGTCCCGGATATGAAAATACCGGGCAGGATTGACAGTTGCCATCTGAATGGCCATGACCGGATCCAGCCCCATTGCAATGGCCCGGCGCACAATATGATCAACATGCCCCTGATTCAGAATGTCATGGGGATGCCGGTCATCCGTGCACCACATCATGCGGTGAAAATTTTTTTCACTGATCAGCGGAAACAGGTCTTCCAGATTTTTTGCCCCGCTTCCCTCCCGCACCATGATGAACATGCCTGCCGCAAGTTTTTCTGCGGCCTCTGCTGCGGATGTGCATTCATGATCACTGGAAATGCCAGCGCAAAGATACGCGTTAAGAGGAAAACCGCTCAGTCCGGGGCAATGCCCGTCTATGGGTTTGCGGTGTGCGTGCGCCAGTCTGATTTTGGCAAGAACCTCCGGATTTTCCCAGATTACGCCCGGAAAATTCATCATTTCCGCCAAACCCGGGATTCTTTCGTCTGCCATAAAATGCGCAAGTTCTTCTGTCCCAAGCCTGGCTCCAGCGGTTTCCATGTCTGTGGCCGGTACGCAGGAAGGCAGATTGAAAAAGATGCGTGCGGGCTGATTTTCCCCAGACTGAAGCATATAGCGGATGCCTTCGCTTCCCAGCACGTTGGCGATTTCATGGGGATCTGCTACAGCCGCAGTGGTTCCGCAGGGCAGAACTGCGCGGACAAATTCTGTCACCGAAGCCAGAGAACTTTCGATATGCACATGGGAATCAATAAATCCGGGCGCGACAAAACGTCCTTCCAAATCCCGCACCTCCTCAGCGGAATACTCACCGATTCCGGCAATATGACCATCTGCAATCGCAATATTTCCCCTGACAATTTCGCGGGAAAACACATTGATGATACGGGCATTTTTCAGCACCAGATCCGCTTTTCCGCTTCGCGCGGAGGCAATGATTCTCTGAATATCCATTCTCTTCTCCCTGTCTGCTTTCCCCTGCCGGACATTTGCCGGTTGATTTTTTCTGCAATCTTCTGTACCCTTTTTCGGCAAAACAGACAATCAAAAAACAGCAGGCATGAAAATTTATGAGAAATCTGAAAAAATTTCAGCAAAACATTCCCGTCCTTCTGCCCCGAAGGCACAAAGGGCCTGTATGACAATAACCTGTTGCAAACCCTGAGGGTTTTGAAAACCCTCAGGGTTTCCGGGCAGGAAAACTGTACAGGTTATTTTTCTACAAACCCAAAGACATATGCACCGGGCACAAGCTGGAAGCCTGTGCCACTGTAAAACTTTCAGAGGCAATGAAAAGAAATGATTATTCTCGGTATTGAAACCTCCTGTGATGAAACCGCTGCCGCTGTGGTCGCGGACGGAAATAAAATCCTGTCTTCTGTGGTGGCTTCCCAGATTGAAACCCATCACCGTTACGGCGGTGTGGTTCCGGAACTGGCCTCGCGCAAACATCTGGAGGCCATTGTCCCGGTTGTGGATGAGGCTCTTGCCAAAGCCGGTGTAAAAGCAGAAGAATTGGATGGGCTGGCCGTGACACAGGGGCCGGGTCTGGTGGGCGCGCTGCTGGTGGGATTTTCCTTTGCCAAAGCCTATGCCTGGACTTTGGGCATTCCCTGGTGCGGCGTGGATCATCTGGAAGGCCATGTCAATTCCGTGTTTCTCACACCCAATCCGCCGGAATTTCCTTTCATCGCGCTGCTGGTGTCGGGCGGTCACAGCAATCTTTACCATGTCACCGGACATACCGGATTTGAACGCATGGGACAGACTTTGGATGACGCAGCAGGCGAGGCATTTGACAAGGTTTCCAAAATACTCGGGATGGGGTATCCGGGCGGCGCGGTCATTGGCAGACTTGCCCAGGCAGGCGATCCGCATAAAATCCCTTTTCCCCGCATATGGCTGGACAAATCCGGGTTTGACTTCAGTTTCAGCGGCCTGAAAACCGCAGTGAGCCGCTATGTTCAGACGCATCCGGATGAATACCGGGATCAGATGCCTGACATTGCGGCAGGATTTCAGGAGGCCGTGGTGGAAGTGCTTTCTGCCAAACTCATCCGCGCGGCAGAGGAAAAAGGATGCAGAAGTGTTGCCCTTGTGGGCGGCGTGGCAGCCAATGCCCGTCTGCGGGAAAAAGTGGGGGAAGACGCCGGGAAAAAGGGTTTTTCCGTTCATATCCCGCCTGTTGAACTCTGCGGCGACAACGCTGCCATGATTGCCGCAGCAGGCTTCCATTCTCTCAAAGAGGGAATTTCCTCTGATCCGGATGCGGATGTGTATTCCCGGCACAGAAATCTCAGATAATCCGGAGATTGGAATGCTGAAACCGGCTTGCTTAAAAAATTCTTTGAAACTGCCACAACATCCCCATCCGGAAAGAATACAGCAGACTTCCATGCGGTCTGCAGGGATGATGACTGTGCGGAATGCCTGGGCAGATACAGCAACACCAGAATTATTCATTTACAGAAAAGGAGATGGTTATGAGAGAACTGGCAAAACTGATGGACAGCATCATTGGACGGGTAAATATCAATCTGCGTCATTCCGGAATTGATGTGGGGCCGTATGTGACAGATATTGTTTCACCGGAAAATCTGCTTAAATTTTACGCATTTTATGGCATATCGTCCAACCATCCCATTCATTTTCATTTCAGCCGATCCAACCTCGCGGGAAGTTATTTCCTGGGACGGTGCAGGGTGGACAATTCCATCCTTTACAAATGCGATATCCGCGGGGACGAACTCAAGGAAAAAGGTCATGAGATCGAGGTCAACGGCAACTTGATTACCCTTGAGGAGGATGAGGTCATCTGGATCAAAAACAGTCTTCTCATCAAAACACTGGTTCACAGTTATTCCCACAATCCGGAAAGACCGGAACTCTTTCTGATTAAAAATTCAGCGTCTGCCCCTTATGCCAATATTCACGGTTCCCCGGTGGAAGGATGTTTTCTCGAACCTTTCTCAACGGTTGATCTCAGCAGTCTTCGCGACTGCCGGGTGGGAACCTATTCCTATGTGCAGGTTGGGGAACTGTCCCATGAGGAAGTGGAGTCCGGACGGGTCTGGGTCAGATACGATGATTTTGAGTTCAATTATCTTTTTGACAAGGAACTTCTGCACAGACGATATATTGCCTTTGAACCGGGCAAAGGAGCGCTGGGTATGTTCATGGACTTTGTGGAAGACCGGAAACCTGATTTCCAGAAACTCTATGATGTGGTGAATCTGGAGTCTCCCATTCAGGAAATTCCCAGAGGAGCTTCCATCAGCCGTTACAGTGTGTGGAAAGGAAAAAACACCATCAGCGAAAATGTTCTTGTGGCTCAGAGAGCCTATCTGGAATCCTCGTTCCTCGGACGGGGGGCCAATGCACAGGAAAACTGCTATATCAGTTTTTCCAGACTGGCAGGCTGCAATGTGACAGCTCATGGGGCAAGCATTATTTATGCAAATATGGGACAGAAGGTTTTTACAGGTTTCAATTCCTTTCTGCAGGGAAAGGCCGACTGTCAGCTTACGGTGGGCGATGAGTGCATTATCATGCCGCATACCATTATGGATCTTACAGAACCAGTGAAAATTCCGGGCAGACATCTGGTCTGGGGATACATCCGGACACAGGCGAATTTAAAAGATCACAGCCTGCCGCTGGAAAGACTTTCCAGGATCAAAGACAAAATCACAATGGGAAATATGCAGTTCACAGGAAACGGAGAGGCTTTTGTGAATGCTTTCCGGCACAGGATTGATCACATTCTGAAAGCCAACGGGGCCTTTTATGACGGAGATAATGAAAAACTCAAAGGTCATGCGCAGAAAAGCGAGACGATTTCTTTCAATATCATCCAACCCTATCCGAGAGGAAAACTGAAGGGGCTTTTTCCCACCATGGATATTGAACCCTGAGTTTTTTCTGACAATATGATACTCTCTCTGCCTTGAATCTGTGCGTTGCAAAAACCGGATTTTTTCAAAAAAATCCGGTTTTTTGGATACACGAAAACTTCCTTTTGCCTGCCTGCAGGTATCTTTTCAATGGGGAATCGGTATTGCATCAGAAATCCCCACAGGAGTGCCAATCTGCTTTCCGCTCCGCGGGGAAACTCCCGCGGAGCGGCCCCAGTCCGAGAGTCACCTCTATCCTTCTGATTTTTGACATATTTCTCTATTGACATTCAAAATAAAGTTATCTATACAGTTCTTTTTTATTTGTTCCCCTGACTGTGAGCAGTGGATATCTTTTACAGGACTGTTACCCATATGGACTTGAAAACCGGGGATGTGACCAGCCTGCTTTCTGTTTCGGAAAGCAAACTGCTGACCTTTATCCGGGAAGAAAACCTTCCCGCGTACAAAATCAAAAACACCTACCATTTCAGCCTGACGGAACTCGGGGAATGGGTTCTGACACACAGGCATCGAATTTCACCCACCGCAGAAATCTGGCTCCGTCTCACGGATAAAAGTGTATCCCTGCTGACACTTCTGAATCAGGGAGGCATCTGGTATGACATCGCGGGAAAAACCGTGGCGGAAAGCATCCGGAATGCAGTTTCGATGCTCCGGATTCCGGAGGATCTGAATCCGCAGGATGTTTATATGGCACTGATGCAGCGGGAGGAAATGATGTCAACTGCTGTGGGCAAAGGCATTGCCTTTCCCCATCCCCGGTGCCCGATTATTTCAGACAGGGAAAGTGAAAGTCTTTCCCTCTGTTTTCTCACCGAGAAAATTGACTTCAAAGCCCTTGATGATGAACCCGTGGGCGTTCTGTTTGTCATCATTTCATCCAGTGCCCGCCGCCATCTCGAAATCCTGTCAAAAATCTCCTTTCTCTGTCAGCAGAATGAGTTCCTTGCACTTCTGCACAACCGCGCGGAGGAAAAATTCCTGCGGGACTATATTGAAAAAACCGAAGAAAACTGGTCAGAGAGGTATCCCTGATGGCTCTGTATCTGTACGGTATTGCAGCGATCCTGCTGGGAGGCGTGCTGGCGCTCTTTGTTCCTGAAACCGCAAAGGCAAAAGCTCTCTCCCTGTTCACCGGACTCGGATGTGTTTTGGTGCTCTGTCCCGCCATTGCCGTATTGTCGGGCAGCGATTCGCTGGAATTCATTCTCCAACTGTCCGAACCTTTTGGCAATGTCCGGCTGATGATGGACAGGCTTTCTGCATTTTTTGTCATTGTGACTGCTTTCATGAGTTTTCTGGGAACCCTGTATGCGGTGGGATATATTCAGCATTACTGCGGCAAAGGAAAGGATCTGGGTTTTCATTTTTTTTTCTTCAGCATTCTCATTGCATCCATGCTGCTGACCGTGACAGTGCAGCACGGGCTTGCCTTTCTTGCTGTGTGGGAAATCATGTCCCTGTCCTCTTTCTTCCTGGTCACATTTGAGCATGAAAAACAGGAGGTATACAAAGCCGGGCTGAATTATCTGGTTTCCATGCACATCGGCGCAGTGTTTCTGACTGCCGGTTTCATTGTGCTGGCAAACGCATCCGGCAGTTTTGATTTTTCCTCATTCCGGACAGCGATGAACAGCGGGAGCCTTTCGGTTTTCGGGGTCTTTCTTCTTTTTTTCATTGGGTTCGGCATGAAAGCCGGTTTTGTCCCTCTGCACACCTGGCTGCCCCAGGCGCATCCTGCCGCGCCCAGTCACATTTCCGGCGTCATGTCCGGCATCATGATCAAAACCGGAATTTACGGCATTCTCCGCATTGTTTCCCTGATGGATTCCCCTTCTCCGGGGCTGGGGTGTTTTGTGCTGATTATTTCTCTGCTTTCCGGACTTCTGGGGGTGGCCTATGCCATTGCCCAGCACAATCTGAAAAAACTGCTGGCCTATCACAGTGTGGAGAACATCGGCATCATCGGCATGGGGATCGGCGTGGGAATGCTCGGACTTTCTTATAAAAATCCTGTCATGTCCGTGCTTGGATTTTCCGGCGCGCTTCTGCATGTGCTCAACCATTCCATCTTCAAATCCCTCCTGTTTTATGCTGCCGGGATGGTGTACCAGAAAACCCATACCCTGGAGATTGAAAAACTGGGCGGGCTGGCAAAGACGATGCGGTTCACGGCCATTGCCTTTCTCATTGGTGCGGTTGCCATTTCCGGACTTCCGCCGCTCAACGGATTCATCAGCGAATTTTTCATCTACTGGGGCATGTTCAAAGGACTCAGGGGCGGTATGCTCCTGTCTGTGCTGCTGGTGATTTCCATTTCCGGGCTGGCCTTTATCGGTGCCATGGCCCTTCTGTGTTTCACCAAGGCCTTTGGCGTGGTGTTTCAGGGCAGTCCCCGCACCCGTTATCCGGAAGAATCTTTTGAACCGGGTCTTTTTTTTAAAATTCCCATGATTGCGGAATGCGCAATGATTATAATCATCGGTCTGTTTCCCGCGCAGGTTTTTTCCCTGATCTGCACAGTGACTTCACAGTTTGCCGACATCCGCGTGTATCCCATGACAGAGACACTGGCCGTGCTGAACAGTCTTTCCATGGGATTTGGGCTTTTTCTTCTCATTGCTGCACTGGTATGGATGCTGCGATCCCGGCTCCGAAACAGAAAAGGGGTTTTTCGTTACAAAACATGGGACTGCGGGTATCAGGCCGGAAATGTGCGTATGCAGTACACCGCCTCTTCCTATGCTGATCCCTTTGTGCGTATTATCCGGCCTGTGCTGGATTATCAGGAGCATTTCCGTCTTCCCGAACAGCAGACAGACAAGCAGGATTACCGGCTTTTTCCGGAATTTGCAGGATTTGAAAGCCATACCAAAGACCAGATGGAAACCCGTGTGATTGAACCGGGTCTTGCTCTCCTGTCACGGTTTCTCAATCTTTTTTCCTGGATTCAGAGCGGCAATATCCGCGTGTATATTCTGTACGGACTGATTTTTCTGGCTGCCATAACCGTATGGACAATGGGGGTGCAGAGATGATGCTGAATGCGGGAAATATTCTGATGCTGCTGATTGGGCCCTTTGTGTTTGCGGGCATCATCAACCGCACAAAATCCTTCTGGGCCGGGCGCAAAGGCCCGCGGGTGTCACAGTTTTTCTTTGACCTGAAAAGACTGTGTCAGAAAGGGGAGGTCATCAGTCATACAACTTCCTTTGTGTTTGACCTTGCGCCGGTGGTCAGTTTCGCCTCCGTGCTCCTGGCCGGGCTTCTGGTTCCGGTGATGACGGGTCGGTCTGTGCTGTCCTTTGAAGGGGATTTTCTTCTCTTTTCCTATATCCTTGCAAGCGGAAAATTCTTCAGCATCATCGGCGCAATGGATACAGGTTCCAGCTTTGAGGGAATGGGCGCTAGCCGGGAAGCCCTGTTTTCCTCCCTTGCGGAACCTGCCTTTTTTATGATGCTGGGGGCACTGGGCATCTTTGCAGGCGGACTTTCCTTTCAGGAAATCGCGTCCCTGTCCCATCAGGATACCGGAATGCTGCTGCTGATTTCCCTTCTGTGCCTCATTATTCTTTTTGTCATGCTGCTGACTGAAGGATGCCGGGTTCCGGTGGATGATCCCAATACCCACCTGGAACTGACCATGATTCATGAAGTCATGGTGCTGGACAATTCCGGCCCCGGCTTTGCCCTGATGCAGTACGGCGCAGCCATGAAGATGTTCATCATCACCTCCCTGCTGGCAAATTTCCTTATTCCGGACTCTTTGGATATATACGGATTCACTGCTGCCTTTGTGCTGATTCTGCTGGTCACGGCCTTTGCGGTCGGATCCATTGAAACCTTCATGGCCCGGCTGCGGATGAACCATGTGCCCCAGTTCATCCTGCTGATGGGCGCCATGTCCTTTGTGCTTCTCTCTGTCACAGTGCTGTTTTTTTACAGGAGTGTCTGATGATTGATTTTCTGATTATCCTTTTCGGCCTGACCATGATTTACATTTCCGGCACAAGCCGGATTGAAGCCTGCATCCGGGCACTGTTTCTGCAGGGTCTGCTTCTTTTTGTGCTGGTGATTCTGGATCACGGCATCATGCATCTGCCGGATATTGTTTTTCTCTCCTTTGAGACACTGGTAATCAAAGCCTTTGTGATTCCCATGTTTCTGATCCGGATCATTCACAAAAATGAGATTGAAAGGGAACTGCACCCCTACATTCCCAATTTCTATGCGCGGCTGATTGCCACCCTTATTTTCGGAATGGGATTTTACGCCGCATACTGGAGCATAGGCAAGGCTCCGGAACTTCGGCCCCTGTATTTCGGCACATCCGTATCCACCATTGTGCTGGGTCTTCTGGTGATTGTCACCCGCAGGAAAATCATCACGCATGTGATCGGTTTCATGCTGATGGAAAACGGCATTTTCCTCATGGCCCTGTCCATTGCCAAAGAAATGCCTTTTATTGTGGCTTTGGGCGTGCTGCTGGATTTGTTTGTGGCCATTTATCTTTTCGGAATGTTCATCGGAAAAATCCATGATTTCGACCCTGAAATCAGAGTGGAAACCCTTAGCCGGTTAAAGGATTGAGAAAAAAATGACAGCCCTGATTCTGCTGACGCCTCTGGTTCTCAGCATACTGGTTTTCATCCGCAAATCTCCGGCATTCGGCGCATGGTGCAATGTCGGATATGCCGTGATTCTGCTGGCGGCCTCTGTCTGTCTGTACAGGGAACCCGGCAGTTTTACCGCCTATTTCCGCACGGATGAGGTCAATATCCTGTTTCTTCTGATACTCTCGGTTCTGTATATGGGTGTTTCCCTGTACAATGCCGAATATATCAGACACAAAGAATCCTCTGCAAAGAGCCATGCCCTTTATGCCGTTCATTTGCTGCTCTTTGTCGCGTCCATGGTGGCTGTGCTTCTGAGCACGCATCTGGGTATGCTCTGGGTCTTTGTGGAAGCCACCACCCTGAGCAGCGCGTACCTGATTTATTTCAGCCGATCCGAAGCTGCACTGGAAGCTGCATGGAAATATGTTTTCATCTGCTCAGTGGGCATTGCCCTTGCGTTCATGGGGATCATTTTTCTCTCGATGGGGCTTGGGCATTCAGATTCGCTGTTTTTTGATGATTTATACAAAAACGCCAGAAATATCAATCCATTCTGGCTGAAGCTGGCCATGTCCTTCATCCTGATCGGTTTTGGCACAAAGGTGGGATTTGCGCCTGTGCATGCCTGGCTTCCGGATGCACATTCCGAATCTCCGTCCCCGGTTTCTGCGCTGCTTTCCGGAACCCTTCTGAACGCGGCTTTGCTGGGGGTTATCCGGGTCAGCACACTGCTGAAACTCGCGGGGCTGGAAGGATATGTGAGTCAGCTTCTGCTCCTGATGGGGTTTCTTTCCCTGTTTGTCAGTGCGGTTTTTGTCATCCGCATTGAAAATTACAAAAGAATGCTGGCCTATTCCTCCATTGAAAATATGGGAATCATTGCCATCGGACTTGGCATTGGCGGGCCCGGGGTCTTTGCGGCCATGCTTCACCTGACTGCGCATTCCCTGATCAAGGCTTCCCTGTTTCTCACATCCGGAAATATTGAGCATTGCTGCAGCAGCAAAAAAATCTCTGAAGTGAGCGGACTGCTGCACCGGGACAAAATCACAGGCTGGCTGTGGATGCTGTCTTTTGTCGCGATTGCCGGCATTCCGCCCTTTCCCCTGTTTTTCAGTGAATTTTTCATTGCACGCACGCTGTTTGCCAATGGTGCCACTGTGCATGCTGTGATATTTTTCCTGCTGCTTACCATTGTTCTCGCGGCTATGGGCCGGGCTGTGTTTGGCATGAGTTTCGGCGCAGGCAGCCTGCCAGCGGAACCAAAGGCTGCCCCCGCAGGATTTCTGACCTGGCTGCCCCAGACTGTGTTTCTGGTGCTGCTGCTTTTGATGGGCATTCTTCCGGACGGACTTTGCCGTATGCTTCAAAATGCCGCGGCCGGACTGTAAAGGAGACGGAATAATGATGTGGCTGCCTGCAAGAAACGGGAAAACCGTTGCCATCAAAGATATCCCCCTGCTGTCCCTGTCACAGTTGCGGGATGAGATTGCAGAACAGTGTGAGAACGGATGCCGGGTGGTGCTGTTTTTCGGCACTGCACAGGGAAAAGTGTATGCTGTGCTTGCCCAGGACAGCAGAGCCCGCGTGCTGATCTCATCAGCGGAATTTCCGGAAAATCAAAGCTATCTGTCCCTGACAAAGGATTTCCCGGCCATGCATGTGTTTGAGCGGGAACTGTACGAAGAATACGGTCTTGTGCCCGAAGGACATCCCTGGCTCAAGGGCATCCGCTATCCATATTACCGGCATCATCCTGAGAAAACAATGGAAACGTATCCCTTCTTTCAGATGGAAGGCGAAGAGGTCCATGAAGTGGCTGTCGGCCCCATTCATGCAGGCGTGATAGAACCGGGGCATTTCCGCTTCATGTGTCATGGCGAAAAGGTTTATCATCTGGAAATCCAACTGGGATACCAGCATCGGGGGGCGGAACGTCTGTTCTGCGGCAAAAGATTTCAGGAAACGCTCGCGGAATCCATTGCAGGCGATTCGGTCATCGCCCATGCTTATGCCTATGCAATGACAATGGAATCCCTCGGCCGTGTTCAGATCACCCGGAGAGCGCAGGCCATCCGCGCCATTGCCCTTGAAATGGAAAGAGCCGGGATTCATATCGGGGATCTGGGGGCTTTGGCCAATGATGTGGCCTATCTGCTGGGCAATGCTGTGTATGGAGCGACCCGGACTTTGGTGATCAATTCCCTGCTTGCCATCTGCGGCAGCCGTTTCGGACGGGGACTGATCCGCACCGGCGGTGTGGTGTTTGATATTGAAGAAGACAAAGCACGGGAAATCAGAACAACCCTCGAAAAAGTAAGGCAGGATGTGATTCTGATGAGCGAAACCATGTTTTCCACCCCCAGTGTCCTGTCCCGTTTTGATCTGACCGGTGTGGTGGAAAAGGAGAAAGCCCGCCGGATCGGTCTGGTGGGGCCTGCGGGCCGGGCATCCGGTCTGTCCGCGGATGTGAGAACCGATCATCCCTATGGCATGTACCGCTATTCCCCCATTCACAAAATGACCATGAGCAGCGGTGATGTGTTTGCCCGTGCCTATATCCGCTATCTGGAAATCCGGCAGTCCCTGAACTTTGTGCTGGAACTGCTCACCCATCTGCCCGCAGACGGCATTGAACGCTGCCCGGTCTCCGGGCTGGCGCCTGACAGTTTTGCTGTTTCCATGATTGAAGGCTGGCGCGGGGAAACCGTGCACGCGGCAATCACGGACAGCAGCGGAAATCCGGTGCACTATAAAATCAAGGATCCGTCCTTTCACAACTGGTTCGGACTGGCCCAGTCCGTGCGTATGAACGGCATTTCCGATTTTCCGCTCTGCAACAAAAGTTTCAATCTTTCCTATTGCGGAAATGATTTATAAAGAGGTTTTTTATGCTGAAAAAGCTGCTGAATCCGCTCAGTGCAATTGGTCTTACGCAGGAATCCATGTTCCCCAATCCCCTGCAGCCGATCAGAGTCAGAATCAATCAGGGGAAACAGTATATTCCGGATATTAAGGCCGCAACCGTCAAGCCGCCGTTCCGGGGATTTCCCTGTATAGATGAAAAAGCGGGCAGTGCATCCTGCGCTGCGTGCAGGATGTGCCTTGAGATTTGCCCGGTCAAAGCCGTTGAGATGAATCCTTTTTCCATAGATATGGGAAAGTGCATCTTCTGCGGGGACTGTGCGCGGGAATGCCCGGGAAATCTCATTTCTTTCAGCAATTTCCATAAAACAGCAGCCACATTCCGGGAGGATCTGAAAGTCGGCAACTCCCTGAGTGCAGACGCGTATCAGATCCGCGGCGTCACCGCACGCAAAGAAATCCGGAAGATATTCGGACGATCCCTCAAACTGCGGCAGGTGTCTGCTGCCGGATGCAACGGGTGTGAGATGGAGTTGAACGCATGCAGCAATGTCAACTTTGACATGGGACGTTTCGGCATTGATTTTGTGGCCTCTCCCAGACATGCGGACGGGATTGTCATCACCGGCCCGGTTTCGCAGAACATGGCGCCCGCACTGGAGGACGCTTACCAGTGCACACCGGATCCCAAAATTGTGATC